>CAZYSF010000229.1:0-1616 GCA_964649635.1 uncultured Anaerolineales bacterium
GGCCTGGTGCCGATGTTCTTCCTCATCCAGCAGTGGGGCGGCGAGAAGCGGGATTATGCGGCGCTGAAATTCCTGCTCTACACGATGGGCGCCTCGCTCGGCTTTCTGCTGGCGATCCAGGTGATCCGCCTTGCCGCGGGATCCTTCGACCTGCGGGCGCTTTACACAAGCTGGCCTGCTATAAATGAAGGAACTCTGTTCGGCCTGCCGTTTTCGACGGTGAAGGCGCTGACCTTCTGGGGGATGACGATCGCGTTCGCGGTCAAGGTGCCGCTCTGGCCGTTCCACACCTGGCTGCCGGATGCGCACACCGAGGCGCCGACCGCCGGGTCGATGATCCTGGCCGGCGTGCTGCTCAAGCTGGGCGGGTACGGTTTTATCCGGCTGGTCCTGCCGCTCTTCCCGGCGGAGACAAAACTGTTCGCGCCGGCGCTGGCGGCGCTGGCCGTCGCCGCGATCGTCCTCGGCGCGCTGGCTTCCTGGGCACAAAACGATTTCAAACGGCTGGTCGCCTATTCGTCGGTCAACCATATGGGATTTGTCATCCTGGGTGTCGCCGCGGCCGCCGTCCTTGGCGCGGATTCCGCGGCCGGGAGCTTCGCGCTGCGCGGGGCCGCACTGCAGATGTTCACCCACGGATTGAGCGCGGCGGGGATGTTCCTGCTGGTCGGCGCGCTGTATGACCGCGCCCACACCCGCAACTTGGATGACCTCGGCGGCTTGTTCCCGCGCGCCCCGGTCTACGGCGGGATCCTGATTTTCACCGCCATGGCTTCGCTCGGCCTTCCCGGCCTGGGCGGCTTCATCTCAGAATTGATGGTGATCCTCGGTTCCTGGCAGGTCTTTCCCCTGTTGACAGGGATCGCGATGATCGGGTTGTTCTTCACCGGCGCGTACATTCTGAAAGCGATCGGGAAAGTCCTGCACGGCGCGCTTCCCGAACGCTGGAAGGATGCGCCGCTCGAGATCGGCGTGCGCGAACGGCTGGCGGCCGCGCCGCTCATGATTCTGCTCCTGGCAATCGGCGTTTGGCCGGCTTGGATTTTGGGAATGATCGGGACGGCGATACGATGAAAGTCCTAACCCCCTCACCCCTTCCTCGCTTCGCGAGGCTTCCCCTCTCCCCCTTCCCCGTAAGGGGAAGGGGGAGAGGGGTGCCGAAGACCCGGTGGTTTTCCGGGTCGACGGCGGGGAGAGGGGGTTAGGACAGGGATCCTCATGACATCCTTTCCTTTAATATCCCTGCTCGTTTTCCTCCCCGCGCTGTCCGCCGCGGGACTGCTGCTATTCCCGGCCGAGCGCAGGGGGGCGATCCGCATCTTCGCGCTGGTTGTGGCCGCGCTCGCGTTGGCGCTCTCGCTCACGGCGTATCTCACCTACGACATAGGCCTTGGCGGGTATCAATGGGAGGAGTCGATCCCGTGGATCCCCCGTTGGGGGATCGGGTACCACGTCGGGGTAAACGGGATCAGCCTGCCGCTCGTCCTCCTGACCGGGATCGTGATGTTCACCGGCGTGCTCGTCTCGTGGGGAATCGAAGACCGGCCGCGCGAATTTTTCGCGTTCCTGTTCCTGCTCGCCACGGGAGTCTTCGGGGTTTTCGTCTCGCTCGATCT
>CAZYSF010000230.1:0-2701 GCA_964649635.1 uncultured Anaerolineales bacterium
GCCCGCGATGCAGCTTTGGAGCAACGTCTACGATCCGACCGTGTTCATCGTGGGGAAATCGGATGACCTCTCGTTCACGGAGTATGGCGCGCTTTCCGATTCGGTGTTCGGCGCGGGCGCGGGTCCGAACGCTTTCGTCGACGACGCGAAACTGCGCACGTTCCTCGAGACCGCGAAGTCGCTTCCGCCGCCGCAGATCAATTCGATGTGGGTCTACATCTGGGAGGACAAGACCGACGCCACCAAGGGATTCCGGCTGATGGGCCAGCGCTTCACGCTCGACGAATACGTCTTCGGCCAGATGATCTGGCGCAACGTTGGCACGCTGGAAAAGCCGCGCGGCCTGCCCAAGGCGCTGGATTTCTTCGCGGCGCTCGGATCCGCAGAAGCGCTGGCGCTTCTGCGCGGGATGGGCGAGGACCAGTTTGAAAACTTCGACAAGCAGATGGCGAAAGTGCAGGGGGAAATCTCCGCGCTGCAGGTCGATACCTGGACTCAGAATCTGTATTATGCATGGCTGTATTCATTCGAACCGTTGATCGCGGCCAAGGATGCCCGCTTCCCGGCCTTCATGCAGAATCAGGCTTGGACGCGCAAGGATCTGCACACCGCGCTCGCTTCCTGGACCGAGCTCAAGCACGACACGATCCTGTACGCCAAACAGGTCATGGCCGAGTTGGGCGGCGGCGGAGCACCCGAACCCCCGCACGGATACGTCGAACCCAATCCGGAAGCCTACGCCCGCCTGCGCGCACTGGCGATGATGACCCGCTCCGGGCTTCAAGCCCGCAATCTGCTTTCGGAAACCACCGGCGGGAACCTGGATAACCTGATCGATATGCTGGAATTCCTGCAATCCGCGGCGGAAAGGGAATTGGCCGGACAGGCGCTCACAACCGATGAGTACTGGCGGATCCAATACTACGGAGGCACGTTGGAGGCCTTCACCCTGGCAGCTTCCGACCGCGAAGGCGGCGGGGATTTCAGGGATCTATCCGATCAGAAGGCGGCGCTCGTCGCGGACGTTGCGACCGGATTGGATGAGAACGGCTCCCTATCGGTCCTTGAGGAGGGGGTCGGCCAACCCACGCTGATTATCGTCGTCTTGCCGGATGCGCCCTTTCGGATCGGATTCGGCGCCGTGTTCACCTATTACGAGTTCACGGTGCCGCCCTCCGGACGCATGACGGATGAGGCCTGGCAGGCGATGGTGGAAGGCGGCACCGCGCCTCCCGCGCCGGAATGGACGTCGCTGTTCATCATCCCGTAGAATCGGCATGAATCACTCCGCGAACATCAACTTTTCAACAGGCAGACAGCGCACCCGGGCGGTGCGCTGTCTGTTATTTTCGCTCCTCGCAGCGGCCGTCCTGACCGCCGGTGAATATCAACCGTCGGCAACCATCGTCCTGTTGGGCGACATCATGCTGGGCAGGGGAGTTGCGGAAGCGCACGCCGGCGGGGATTGGGCGGACGTTCTGCAATCCCTGCAGCCCGTCATCCGTACCGCCGATCTGGCGCTGGCGAATTTGGAATCCCCGATCGGCTGCGATTCAATCCTTCCATCCGATCCCCGTTCGCTGGTGGCCCCGCCCGCCGCTGCCGCAGCTCTGGGTTCCTCCGGATTGGATGTTGTTTCGACCGCCAACAATCACGCGCTGGATGCCGGCCCTGATGGGCAACGCTGCACAAGCGATTCATTATCGCCCCTTGGCATCGACACGCTTAATTCCTTATCCCACCCGCTCGAGAAGCGCATACGCGGTTTAAAGATTTCCCTTCTGGCGCTGGATTTCGCCGGTGACGCGCCGCCGGATGCGGCCGGGGAGCTCGAGCGGAGCATTCGCCGGGCGCATGCGGCGGGGGAGCTTGTCGTGGTTTCTCTCCATTGGGGGCTGGAGTACCAATCCGGGCACGATCCTCTTCAGGAAGCGATAGCCGCGCGCCTCGTGGAGGCCGGAGCCGATATCCTTTGGGGCCATCACCCGCACGTCGCGCAGGAAATGGAGTGGCGAAAGGGATCGCTTATCCTGTACAGCCTTGGAAACACGGTATTCGATCAACACGAACCCGCCTCCGTCCGGCGTGGAACACTCGTTTGGGCGAACCTTGACCGGAGCGGCGTACAGTCGATAGCGATCCTTCCCTTTGCCATCGATCCGCGCCGGGGAAAAACGGGGGCGCCGGAAATTCTTTCGCTGCGGTTCTCCCACCCCTAAATCCGCACCCGCGGGATATAATCACCGAAAACCGGGGCAGGCCATGATCGGCAAGCCGTTGATCGCCGGGACCGCCTGCTTCCATTCCCCTCGGAGCCTCCATGGAGAAAACAAATTACAAAGGCTGGGCGAATGCCATCCGGCTCGCCAATAATTCGGTCGAGCTGATCCTTACAGCCGACGTCGGCCCGCGGGCCATCCGGTTCGGTTTCCCCGGAGGGGCTAACGAATTCTCGGAAGATGAAGCCTGGATCGGCAAATCCGGCGATGCCGAATTCCATTCGTACGGCGGCCACCGCCTGTGGCATGCTCCTGAATCGATACCGCGGACGTATGCTCCTGATAACGGACCCGTACAAGTCGAGGAAACGCCGCTGGGCGTGAAACTGCTGCCGAAGGTGGAATCCTCGACCGGGATCCAAAAGGAATGGCTCGTTCGCCTTTTCCCGGCGCAACCGCATGTCCGGATTCGCCATCGCCTG
>CAZYSF010000231.1:0-2840 GCA_964649635.1 uncultured Anaerolineales bacterium
AAAACCACGCTTGTCATGAGGAGTTCTCTTTTATGTCTCATCACTTCCTCCTTTCGCAGGCTCATCGATCATTTTTTCGAATTCACTTTCAAGTACTCAAAGGTTCAATTAAAATTAACACCGATCCCAATTAATGAGCGATGAGAAGGCAGGCGGGATTATTGGATTGAATTATGACCGCGTAAATTAATAAATAATTGATTGGAAATATTCAAATCGGAGAAGACTATCTCAATTGGCTGTACTTTTAATAAATCGACTGACATTCTTCGCGGATCTGCCGCCCGACGCCAAGCGGAAAAAGCGCTGGAAGGTTTTCCGCGCCTGCCATCCTTCCTACCCCCGCATCACCATCCAAAATCCCAAAACGATATTCAGAATTCCCATGAATGTCTGCCGCTTCCAGGTCGGCTGCTTCCATCTCCGGCTGAGTAAGCCCATGATCAGCCCGATGGCGCCAATCACCACCATGAAGAGGTTTATCAGGCTCATAATATTTTGCCTTTCTCCAATTCCTGGACGTATTTGAGTCTTGCCCGCAGGGCTTGCCATTCTTCATCGTGCAATCCCGGCCTTTCGTAAGCCGGCCCCAGTTTCCCGATTTCCTTTCCCAGCAGGCACAGAATATCCAGGAATTCCTGAATTTCAAAGACGCGGTGAAGCGTGATCGAACCCGTATCCGAAGGAATTGTGGTTCCTTGCCGTTTATTCGATTCCCGCAGTCTTAATGCGGCCTCCCCGCATCTGATTATCCGCGGGTGCCGTTCCCAACGGGGCTTCATCATTCCCCGCACCCGCGCTTCAAGTTTCTCCAGATCCTCATACCGGCATTCCTTCATCCGGGTGCCGCCTTGTTCCACCCCCCACTCGGCTTCCAACTCGTGACTCCTTCGAGTTAATTCGAAAACCAATCCGGAGGCTTCTTCCGCTTCAAGAACCGTCCCCCAATCCTTTGCCGCTTCGGCGCCCAGGGCAATAAAGTACGGTTTCTGGCTCCGCAAGAGCCGGAACAGTTTGCTCATCGTGCGCGCCGATCGGTCGGCCGTTTCGGTCTCCTTGGCCCGTCCCGCCGCGTGCGCGCCGTCGATCGTCATCAAGGCCAGATAGCGGCATTTTCCGAGCTTTCGCTGAAGATTCTCCTGGGTCACGGGCTTTCCCTTTTCATCCAAAAACAACAATCCATTCAATCGCAAACCGCTCCAATCCCGGTATTCCGCCGCGAAGAAGGATTTTCCATCGACAATCATCTTTGGGAATAATCGGCCTATCCTTTCCCCGGGTTTTTTAAAACTGCGTATGGATTGGGCGACCGGTTGGAAAATTTTTTCCAGTTTCTCCAAACCGTAAATGGAAACCGTCCTTGTATTCCGCCATCGGCCAACAAGGATCATGATGCCTATCCACAGAAAACAACCCGCGGCTAATAGGGCAAGGTTCTTCCCCGGATGGAAAAAGACGATTGCCCCGATGCCGGACAATCCCAATAGCAGTATGGTCCCTTCGAAAAGTCCTCTTGCGACCGACCGATTCCGGGAGGCGTACAGGGCGCCCTGCTTCGGCCAAGCATAGAAATAAATACCAAGAACCGAAGTGATGAAAATTGTAAGGAATAAAACGAATTCAAGGTAGTCCGATCCGAAAATACCTGGCACGCCCATCGCCAGGCTGATTAAGCTGATCCCGAGAAGTATTGCGAAGAGTATCAACCAGCCCACTCTGTCCTCCTTCAGCCAAAAACACCTTCCGTGGATCCAAAACGCCCAAATAAGGTTGGTCTTCTACGGGTGTGAGAAAACCCGTTTCAGGGCGGATCCAACGGATTTGAAGGCCTTCGCTATCGAACTGGTCACCCCTTGTACTACTTTGGTGATCCCTTTCTTTATCGGATTATATACCGACGCGGCAATCTTTTTGGCCATCTGTTTGCCGGATTCGATGGCTGTGTTTACTTTTTGAATCGTTTGGTTTACGGCGGCCTTCAGTTTATCCCGGGCCTCAAGGGCTTTATCTTTCAGCGATTGTTGGAAGGATCGAATCCCATGCACCATATCGTTCACCCCCTCATTTATCCGCGCCTTCAATTTTTGGCCAATTTGTCTGGCCGTGTTGCCAATACCCTTCCAGGCTTCCACACCGGTTCGGACGACGTTTGTGATCTTGTCCCAGTTCCGCACCGTCCAGGAGGCGGCGGATAGTATGCCACTGGCCGCAAACAGGAATGGCGCGGCGGGCGCACCGGCAACGGTCAAGGCGCAAATTCCGCCGGCGGCGGCGGTGGCTCCGCTTAATGCGTCCAGCGCATCCGCCCATCCGTTCCGCGATCCGATTCCCTCCTGCCGGAAGTTATTAATCGCGCCAATTCCGCTGGTGATTGCCACGATCGGTCCGGTCACAACCGCCAGAACCGCTCCGATTTTCCCAATCATATTCAGGGGCTTTACTGTCCCTTGGACCATATTAACGATGTTGCCCCGCAGGGATACCAGATCCGCTGCCCCGCCGACCATAGTGCCGAAATCGGCAATTCCGTTCCAGCGCGGATTTCCGCTCGTGGCGGCAAGCATAGAGCCCCCAAATGACATCATGGAACCCGCCAGGCTGACCCCTCCAACCGCATCGTCGAAATGGGCGCTGTTGGGTCGCCAATGTGATACAGGGCTTGATTCCAAACGCGGGCCGGGTAAAGGACGTTGGGGAAAATCACTTGCGGGGTCGAACCGCCAATGCGACCCGGGAGCGGGATGGGAATCAAGTTCCCACATATCCCGGACCGCTTCCCCTGCGCCATGCGTTGTGTTTTGAGCATTCAGGAACTGCCGTCTTTTTTCTTCCGGCATCGA
>CAZYSF010000232.1:0-2054 GCA_964649635.1 uncultured Anaerolineales bacterium
TTTCGGTCGGCAGGGCCAGTTCGGTCAGCGCTGCGTCCCGGGTGGCCTTGAAATCCCCGGTCGCGGAGCCGGCGCCGCAGCCGGCGAGCGCAAGCGCCAGGACGGGCAGAATAACTGAGAGTCGCATGGTTTGTCGCATTGGTCACCCTCTCCTTTTGGTGGCGGAAGTACGCATTCTATCACCCGTCCATTTATGGGCTGAAATAGAGGAGTTTATCGGTTTGCCGGTCATTCGGATAGGAAAAGAAAGGGAGACCATTAAGGTCTCCCCTGACGCATTGGAGGGCGAACGCGCCTATTCCTTAGCAGGCTGTTGAACAACAATCAGGGTGTCATTGCGAGGAGCAGAGCGACGAAGCAATCTCCCTCTTTTACCGAGGGGGAGATTGCTTCGCTCCCTCCGGTCGCTCGCAATGACACCTGTTAATTCCTTTTTCAACACCCTATTAGAAGCTCACCGGACCCTGCAGCATTGCCAGGAGCAGTTTCACCGAATATTCCACGTCCGTCAGATCGACCATTTCCGAGGGCGAGTGTGCGTAACGGCACGGAATGGAAAGGCACCCGGCCGGGACTCCGGCGCGCGAGACCTGGATGATCGAGGCGTCGGTCGACCCGAGTTCGAGGACTTCCAGCTGATACGGAATGCGCTGGGCGGCGGCCGCGGCGGTCATCCACTCCACCACCCGCGGATCGGCGATCATGCCGCGGTCGCGCACCTTGACCGCGGGCCCCTTGCCGAGGCTCACGGCCATCGGCGGGCAGCGCGGGGTGTCGCCGGTCGTGGTGATATCCACCGCCACAGCGATCTCCGGCTCAAGGTGGAAGGCGGCGGTGCGCGCCCCGCGCACCCCGACCTCCTCCTGGACGGTGAAGGTGAACTGCACTTCGTGCAGGGTGCGCTTGAGGCGGCGCATGGTTTCGATCAGGATCGCCACCCCGATCCGGTCGTCCATCGCCTTGGCGATCAGGCGGCTGCCGGCTTCGGCGTACGGGCGGTCGAACACCGCCATATCCCCGACCCGGACGGGGCAGGTTTCGCGGTCCGACGCGCCCACATCCACATACAAATGGCTCAGGGACGGCGCGCGTTTGTTGTCTTCGCGCTCCTCGAGGCCGATCACGCCGGGGCGGCCGGAGGCGAACCGGACGCGGCTCCCGACGCAGTTCATGGGGAGGATGCCGCCGATCGGGGCGACCCGCGCGAATCCCTGCGCGTCGATGTGCGAGATGATCAGCCCGATCTCATCCATGTGGGCCGCCAGCATGATCCGGCGGCCGGATTTAGCCTTGGCCTTCACCACGCCGATCAGGTTCCCGAGCGCGTCTTCGGTGATGTAATCGCACTGGCCCTTGATCTCGGCCCGCACGATCTGGCGCAGCTCGGCTTCCCGGCCCGAAGGGCCGTAGCTTTCGGTCAATTTCCGGATCAATGCTTTCACGGGTTTTTCTCCTTCCATCCGCCGGCCTTCAGCGCCGGAAAACGTCCTAGGAAATGGTCCAGATCATAATGTCATCGTAATCCGCGGAGGCCAGCAGCCGTCCGTCGGGGGAAAAAGCGATGCAGACGGCCATCCCCGCCGCTTCCCCGACCAGCCCCCAGTTCGCGGTGTAGCGCAGCCGGATGGCGGGATCGTGAATATCGCCCCCGCTGGCAAGCAATGCGCCGTCGGGGGAAAATGCCACGGAGGATGCGATATCCTCAAACGCCGCGAGGATCTTCCCGTCCGCCGTCCTCCAAATCGTCACGCCGCCTTTGGCGCACCCGAACGCGTCGCTGGTTGTGCAATAAATCGACGCCAGGAGGGACCCTTCCGGTGAAAGCGCGATCCGGTTGGCCTGCCGGCCCTTTTGGAAAGTGAGGAGCAGCGTCCCCTTCAGCTTACAACACTGTGCAGAAGGGGTTCAAACGCACCCGGATCAGACATTGCCGGCCGAGTCGTTCGCCAGCCGCCGCAGCGACTCGGCGTAAGGCGACCGCGCGACGCCGCGCTCGGTGATGATCGCGGTGACGTACTGGTTCGGCGTCACATCGAACGCCGGGTTCTGGATGC
>CAZYSF010000233.1:0-14595 GCA_964649635.1 uncultured Anaerolineales bacterium
CCAGGCCCGGTAGTCGGATATCCGGCCCCGGGGGAGTTCTGATCCGGGAATGCGGCTGAGCAACGCCGCTGCGATCCGCTTCCCCGTTTTCGAAATCTGCGCTGCGATATTGGCCATCTTTTATTTCCTGATCGAGCCGGAAAAATCCGGCGGCATCCCGGCGATCCGGGTGTTGGTCCGGGCGCGGAAAGGCCGCGCCAGCAAACGCGCCGCCCGGTTCGGGATTCCCCAGGTGCGCAGCGTCCGCTCCAGGCGCATGCCGAACGGCATCACCGACCGGGCACGCAGGTCGACGGGAATATGCTCCCGCCGGCACAGCGCCACCGCTTCCGGTTCCCAATAACCGCGGAAGACAGCGGTGGTGTAATAGTCCAATGGATAATCAACACCCGCGCGCAGGCTGAGAAACGGAGCGGCGAGACTGTTGGACCGGCGGCTGCCCAGAACCTCGAACTGCCAGGGTGATTCGCCCGCCACGAGCAACGCCACCAAGCTCTCTTTGCGCCACCAGGCCGCCTGCAAGGAAACCCGGTACTCCGCGCCCTTCAGGATCTCCCCGACTTCCGGATGATCCGCGCGCGGCTTGTCCGGTCCGGGGATCGGCATCAACCGCAGACAGGCCGCGCCTTTCTCCGCCGCATATCCGATCAGCCCGCGGATCCGTTCCGTTTCCACCGGCCGGTCGATCAGGAAATCCTCCTGCAGCAGGAGAATTCCATCCAGCGGGATTTGATCCAGCATCCGGCTCAGGTTGCTCGCCCAATCGACATCCGCCCCAATGGCCAGCGGAACCACCCGGCGATCCGGAAAGGTTTCGTCGTTGGAGCCGAGAAAAACCGGGTACGGACAGTCCGGCCAATAGCGGAAGAGAAGCGTGAAGAACGGCACCCATAAATCCCGGTATTTGTCACAGGAGACAACCAGCAACGCGGTTGAGGTCGGCATCAGGTCGGTAATTTCATCAAGTCCAGGCTTTGGACGATTTTTGCCGGATCAACCCGGAAATGATCGAGGTCCTTGGCGCCTTCGGGATTCCGGTCTTCCGGGAGCGAGTACCCGGTAAGGTAATAATATTCCTGATTTTGCGAATTCGCCATTGAATAAAACACCGGATTCACGAACTTGGGCGGGAATAACTCCAACACGCGGGTGCCGTGCGGCGCAAAAAGCAGATTCGTCATTCCCGCACCGTGGGGCCCGGCCACCGCATTGGCCTGCGAGAGGATTTCAACCTGTTCGCGGAAGGTCAATCGCTCCAATTCCACTTTTTCGAATCCTTCCCTCGCCAGGAGGGCCAGGATTTCATCCTCGTTCTGCAGGCGCCGGTACCTGGCCCGGTTGCGGCTGATCCACAAGCGCCTGCCTCCCGGCGGTTTATCCTCCACTCCAAGCCGTTCGCGAATCCAGCGGCCGCCCCACGGCCGGATGAAACCGGGCGGCGCGAGGTAGGATGGCACCAGCAGTTGTTCCACCTCCCAATGACCTTCCCTGAACCCGCCGTACCGGTCCGGTCCGTATCCCAAAGCTTCCACCGGCTGGGTATATTTTGGCTGCGTATCAGGGACGATGATTTTCACATCCCCGGCGATGCCCGCCGATTCCAATACCGACAACCGGAGGATTCCATCCATCAACCAGTGGCCGACGTTGACGCCTGATGCAGGAACGATCAAGGTCGCCCACTGCCCCTCGCGGCTCTCCAAGCGTCCCAAACCGGGAAGGTGAAATACTTTGTTGTTCCAGACCGGATCCCCCCATTGGTGGGCGAATTGGTCGAAGACCCGGTCGTCCGGGGAAATGACAGTCCCCTCCGAGGTCGCCACCCGTCCCTGCCGGATGCAGGTGACCGAGAGTTCCGGAAAATTGACTCTTTGGTAAGAGTCGAACACCCGTGGGATGGGAGATTCAATTGAGCGCGGCGACGGCAGGGTGACAAGTTCGCCGTCCCGCACTTTTACCTGCCAATTCCCGGATCCTCCCGCCGCAGGGGGATTCCGGCGTTCCGTTTCCCGGATCCATTCAGCCGCGTCCCAAATAATCCCCTTGGGAACGCCTCCGTCCCGCGAGGAGATCGGCAGCAGGCGGAGGATCCGCGCCAGAACCCGGCGCAGAAACGGCCGGAGTTGCACGAACCAAACATATCCGAAGCGGCGCTTCATTTTTCACCTTTCCTTGGTCGAAGCGTATTATATCGTTGAAAAACTGGTGAGAAATTTCCGCCCCCCGGTCCGGGATCCTGAGCCGATCACTCCCTTCACATTTACCCGGATACGATGCAGAACATCGACCGTCCCATCCTGGCTGATGATCACACCGCCTGGCCGAGACTGACGGCACCAACTCTGCAGGATCGTACGATTGAGCACCAGCCTACGGCGGTGCCTGGCGCCAAGCCGGTCACGATCGGGCACGGCTTTTCCACCTTGGCCTGGGTTCAAGGATCATGGAGAATGGTCCTTGCTGTTGTTGCACGAAAGGATCCCCGGCCATTCGGGAGGCGCATGCCTGCTGCGGATTTCCCCCACTGCATGGATGAATCCTATCCGTGAATGCAACCGAATACGATTCTGTGATAACCTTTAGAAGACCTCTTGGTGGATGGAGCAATCACGATGGACGCCTCATTTCTTGGAACCAATTTGGGCACCTGGATGCGAATCGGCCTGCTGTTATCCGTATCCATGATAATCTGGTGTTCCTGGTTCGCGTGGATCCGTTCGCGGAATCATGGAATCCTTTATGCCATCGTCAGCGCGCAGTTGTTTTCCGTCGCACAAATTTGTTTGACGGAGCTGGCGCTGGGATTAATCCACCTGCTATACGCCGGGATTGTAATCGCCATTAACATAGGAATTGCCATTGTGCTTTTTTGGCGCGGAGGGTGGTTCCAAAGGAATAGTGCAAACCAAAATCGCGAATCATGGTGGGAAATTTTCCGAAATTCCCGGAAATCTCCGGTGGCCGTAGTTGTGATTATTGCTTTTCTGGGAATTACGGCGTGGAATTTATTCCTGGGATGGTTTCTGCCGCCGCTGCAATGGGACGGGCTGGCCTATCATCTGCCGATGATGGCGGCATTCTACCAAGCCCATGCGGTTTTCCCGATTCAAACCTCATCCGTATGGATTCGCTTTTATCCGATTAATGGAGAACTGTTGGGATTATGGAACTTCCTTTTGGTCGGCACAGACAAACTTGTGGATTGGGCGTTTGTACCCTCCATAGTGGGCGGGGTAGTGGCGTTATTCGGGCTTTGCCGGAGAGCCGGAGCGAGACCCACCTATGCCTTACTGGGCGCCTCTTTGATGGCGTTCGCGCCGGGGATGCTGATCCAGCAGACGGGCACGCTGAACGACGCTTTTTTTGCCTCCCTGGTTGCCATGGGCGTCTTCCTCGTTCTCGGCGAGGCGCCCACGGAAGGGGGGGATGGTTCCCGTTCCAAATGGTTAAGCTGCCTTGGCATGGCGACCGCCGGAGGGCTTTTGACGGGGTTGAAGTTTAGCGGCATTGTGTATGCCGTGGGGTTGCTCGTTCTATTCGCGATTACATGGATTAACCCCCGGGTACCCCGGGGGCATGAAGCGGAAAATGGGCGCCGATTCCTCCGTACCATTTCATTGCCTTTGTGCGCTTTTGTATTATTTGCGGGGCTGGGAGCCTATCCGTACATTCGGAATATTGTCGCCGCCCGGAATCCCGTAGCTCCTTTTCAAATCAGCGTTGGCGGGACCATCCTCCTGGAGGGCGAAAAACAACTTAGCGACTATGTGGATTCATCCGAGACGAGTAATGCCGCCAATTCCCCCATGAACGTCTTCGCGAAGGTTGTTTACGCGTGGTTTGAGCCGTATCAATCCGTGTATGAAGTGGATCTCGGCGGCTTTGGGCCGCTTTGGCTGGTGATTGGCATTCCCTCCCTTTTGGCTTGGTTGGTGGACAGTTTGCGCCATCGCCGTACGGGAAATTTATCCATAATCGGTTGTTTGTTCGCCTGTTCCCTGCTCACGCCCGATTTTTGGCATCCCCGCTACATTTTCTCGCTATTGATCCTGGGCGGGATGGCAACCGCGGTTATCCTGGAAATGTTGAACCCATGGATCCGGCGGTTGGTCGTCGCGGAGGTGCTCTTCCTGATTTGTTTCAGCGCATATAACGTCCTGGTCCCCAATCGGGTGTCCCCCGCCGACCTCCAAAACGTTTTACTGATACAACATGATCAATCCCGGTCCAGCCCGCAATTCATTCAACCGGATGAAGGCAGGGCGGCATATGCCTGGATAGATACTGCCACGATGAACAATCCTTCGGTGATTGCTTTTGGAAGGCTGATTCGTTTCCCCTATTCGTTGCATGGGACGGATTTACGAAACCGGGTTGTCTATTTCCTGCCCGATTCGGAATCGGATTGGGATTCGGTCCTCGAACAAACCGGTGTGAATTTTGTGATTGTATTGGATTGGACCGCCAATTATCAGTGGATGCAGAATTTGCCGGATTTCAAGGAGGTTTTTCGGGATGGCCAATATGTCATTTTCCAGCGAAACGCGTGAGCGTGGTATGGCAAAGAAAATCCTTCTTCGCGACGTTTGGATGGGCCTTGCGCCGATAGTGCTTTTATTCGCATATATGCTGATCCGTGTCCGGATTTCCAATTATGCCTATGTCCTGCGTTGGTTATCCAAGTTTTTTTCGATTATGTTGCACCCTTAGGATGGTAGTGGAGACCGGACCAACGAGAAAACGGCGCCGTCGGATCGTGGCCAATGCGGAGAAGACGATCAAGTATAGCAAGGATCCATCCCCGCATTCCTGATACCACCCCGGCTTCCCGACCGCTTCCTTATTTCTGCTTTACAGCCCGGATGCAAATCAACAACGGATAATCGCGGTCCTGCTCGGTCAACACCGAAGGCGGAATTTCTTCCACCGCCAGGCCATAGAGGTAGGCAGCCGCCATCCTCACGTTGCCGTGCGTCTCCAGTTCAATCCCCTCCCCGGGAAACGCCTCTCCGAACAACCGCCGGACGGCGTCCGGAGTCATCCGCCAGAAATCCCCCCACCGGTCGGCATCGTATCGGCTGATTTGAGAAATCCCCGGAATGGTCACCAGCGCAATGCCGCCGGGTTTCAACATCCGGTAAATGGTCTTTACCGCCGCGTGGATATCGTAGATGACATGCAAAGTCTGGGTAAGAATCAGACAATCGAACGCATCCCAAGCCAGCCCCCGGCCTGTCACGAGATCGCCCACGATCGTAGCTTCCGGATTTCCTGCAACCGCATGCAGTACATCCGACCGGGTGACGCGGTTTCCTCCATATCGGGAGGTGTATCCGCGCTCAGCCACTTCCAAGACCCGCCCTTGAATATCCGTGGAATGCGCTTCGAGGAATCGCTCGATCAGGAAGCGGTCGATCGGCGTTCCCCGGTCAAAAGCAAACTGACGGCTGGCCGGATGGGCCGGCAGCGGAAGAAACCCGGCCGGGAAGACGCTCCAGCGGTTGACCGTTCTCCTCAGAAATTGAGACAGACTGCGCCAGGGTCCATTTTTTGCCATGTCACCTATCCTATCCAAAGGAATGAAAGAATTCAACCCGGTGAAATGCCGGTTAAGCCATAAGGTTCGGCGTTCTTAGGGCAAGCGATAGATCCGATAATTCCCAAAATCGGCCGCCGGGTCGATTCCCACCAAGGCATCCGGGATTCCCAGCCTGCCGTCCACAACGATCCATGATCCTCCGGTCGGGCCGACCATGGATCCCGACTCAAGGACATCCACCCCCGTCCGGGATTCGAGGAGGTACGTAAACCAATCCTCGAACCGATACACCCGGTAATCCGCGTTGTCGGGGACCTGCGAGCCGGGCAGCCGATACTCAATCTTGATGGTGCCGTCCGCATCCACCCCGGCCTGCCGGGATAGAAATTCGATCACGTTCCATTGGTCGCTGTCGCTCCCGCCGTACCCCTGCGTCCACGCGGCGGCCACCCGATCGGCATACAGGCGGGCGGGGAGGAGGGCGATGCCTGCCGCCAATGCCAGGATCGAAAAAGCGAGTCCCGCGCGCGGGAGCCGCCGGGAAACCCATTCCAGGCATTCCACGGCAATGGTTATCTGCAGCGGCCAGATGAACCAGAACCGTTCCGGCCTCCCGGGTTCCGCCAGGAGCACAAGAATCAACCAGGGCAGGCTGAACGCAAGGAGCAGGAGGGTGTCTTCCGTTTTTTTATCCGGCGCCTGTAGGGAAACGAATAAACCCAGGAAAACAGCGCTCCAGATCCACGGCAGAAAATCCCGCAGTTGTTCCACTGCCAGGGATGTATTGCGATCCAATGATTTATCCCCCGATAAATTAGCAACCACATCCGGATTCAATCCAAGGTATAAAAGCACCGCGCCGCCCCCGGCGATCACCCCAAGAATCCACGGCCTCCGGCGGATCCATCCGACGATTTTCCCGACCGGCTTCCAAGCCCGGATGACGACCCAGCTTAACGCGCTCCACCCGATCATGAAGATCAACCAGACGGCCAAGTTGAGAATCCGATTGGAGCCCAGGAGGAACAGATTGGTATCGAAGTTGCGGTCGAGATTAAGCAGAATGCGGCAGATCCCATACGCGGCCTGGTTTTTCCATCCCGCCAGGGGGTAGATCACGCGCGCTTCGATCTCGGCGCCTCCGATGTATGGCAGATATGTATCATCGCGCATGTCCGGCTCGCCGACCAGCGCGGCATAACAATAGATAGGCGGATGGCCATCCGCCTTCCCGGCCATATCCGCCGGGCGGCGCATGATCAGCGATTGAATGTCGACAAAACCGCGATCGGCCTCGAACCGGAGGTATGGGAACCAGATCGCTAATCCGGCGGCCGCAACCACCAGCACCACCCGCCAACCGACCGGCGGCCGGAAAACCAGCCATACAATCGGGACGACGAGGAAGAACGGCGCAATCCCAAGGTCGAGGTATGCGCCGAATGCGCCTATGATGAGTGCGGCGGCCAGCGCCGGAGCAGACCTGTTTTTCACCCAACGGATGAGAAAATACAGCATCGAGACGACGATGACGGGATGGCCGACCGGCCATACGGTTTGATATCCCATCCGTGAAACGGCCACCAGACAGGCGGCGGCCACTCCCACCCGCCTCCCGCCGATTGCGCGCGCAGATAAATAGACAAAGACGACCGTTCCAAGAAAAAGGATCGCGTTGGCGAACAAATCCTGAAGCCGACCGTCCTGAAAAAGGATTTCTCCCGGAATCAGCAAATAGAATGTGCCGGGCGGGCTATACGATGAGTAACTGGAAACATCCCCGCGGTCCAACAGTCGGCCGGTTTGGAGGAAATCCCTTGCCCCCTGGAAAAAGGGGAGCATGTCCACATTGGCCATGTCGCGGCTGCGCCATCCCTGATATTGCAGTAACAGGACCAGTATTCCGACCGCCAGGATCAGGCCCAGATCGATCCAGCCACCCGAAATTGAATTTCTTAGCCTGGAGGCAGGTTCTTGGAAACGCATGAGCCATTTCGGCCAAGGCCGGGATGGCTCGCTTTCCGGTCCATCCTGCGACGGACCCGGGTAAGAAGCTGTTGACCTTTTTTCAGTGGAGGGGGTATTGGTCATGACCGTCCTTGGGTGTCGTCCATCCGATTAACAAGGCCGCCTTGGAAAAAGTAAAAGGGAACCTGATTTCTTGCTTGCTAGATCGATCCCCTTGGCATCAGCATCCTTATCCAGCGCGCGTCCCGCCGGAACGCGGCGTACCGCCAGAGGCGGCGAAGGATGATCCACCGCCATGCCACGGCATTTAAATTCCTGCCCTTGATTACATCGGCCATGGTCAGGCGGAGTACTCTGCGGCAGGCCACACGCTCGGGGTCTCTTCGTAGTTTGGCCGGCAAGCCGTCAAGGTAATCCAAGAGCCAGGTCCAGAATTCCAGCTCATTCTTCCGGTATGCGTCCTCGTCGCCGAAAAGCTTCGCCACGGACGATTGCCCATGCTGGCGGTAGCGCGCGACGATTCCCGTATCCGCCCGCACCGGAAAATTCAGGCTGAGTTTCGCCCATACCGCCATGTCGGTCCGCACTTTCCGGAACCGCTCCTCGAAGCCGCCCACTTCCATCAGAGCCGCGCGGCGGATCAGGGTCGCGGTCGGGCAGGGATAGATGTCCGCATTCTTCAGGAATTCGACGGTGATTTCCGGCGGAAGATAAACCCGGTCCTCAAGCGGCGCAAAGGCCTGGTCCCATCCTTTCCCCTCGGCCGGATTTTCGAAGAAGTAATGAACCCTGGCGAAGGTCAGCGCGGCCCGGGGATCCCTTTCCAGAAGGCCGAGCTGCCGTTCCAGTTTTTCCGGCAGCCAGATATCGTCGGCATCCAGGAAGGCGATGTATTCCCCGCGCGCTTCGCGCAACCCGCGGTTGCGCGCGGCGCTTGCGCCATGCACCTCGGAGGGTCCGGGCAGCAGTACCCGCACCCGGTCCGGATCGCGGCGGGCATAATCCTGCGCCGCCTCGGCGCTGCCGTCGGTGGATCCGTCGTCGATCAGGAGAATCTCCCAATCGGAAACCGTCTGGGCGTAAACCGATTCCACCGCATCCGAGAGGAAGCGGCGCATGTTGAGAAACGGGATGATGACGCTGATCATTGGATTCGTCATTTATGCCGCATTGTGCAACCAGCCGGGTTCATCGTTTCAATCCGAGTCTGCTGAAGGGGGAGCCATTCCGTGAAATCCGACTGAGGAAAGATAGCTCGGATTACCCCAACACCCTTCCGGCGCAAGAATCCTGCCTCGACTAGGTTTTGTCTTACATCAGATCACGAAAGTCATCACGCTTTTCATTTGGGATGGCCAGGATGTTGTCCTCATACACCTGTTTCTCCTGGTGAGGCTCCAAGCGGCAATCCGGCCGTATGAAGTAGCATGAGTAATCCTTTTGTTCAAGGAGTTTAACCGTCTCCACCGGACGATACTTCCAGCGCAAGGTCCGGATATCACTCAACTCGCACATAATTGCGGGCCGGGCTTTTTGAAGGCATTCCCCGCCGCCGGTTAGCACATCTTTCTCCGCCCCTTCCACATCCATCTTGATGAAATCCAAACGCTCCAGCCGGGTATCATGATAATACTGATCAAGGGTAACGACCTGCACCTTGATGGGCATGCTGTACAAGACTCCCTTGGGATACCGCAGGCTGTTGCATCCGGTTTGTTTGCCAAGGGTGATGAAAAACTCCGCCGTTTCCCGCCTAATGCCCAGTGCGCTTTTTTCAATCGTGACATTCTTCCGCCCGTTGGCAAACCGGTGCATCCGCAGCCACTGCCGTTCCCGCGGAGATGGTTCAAAACTAATTACGCGGCCATCCTTTCCAAGAAGGAAGGACGCCAAAAGGGTGTAGTATCCCCGGTGTGCTCCGGCGTCCATGACGACCATTCCCGGTTTTAGGACTCTTTTCAATAGTTGGGTTTCCGCACCTTCATAGGATCCGGCCTGCATGGATCGGCCAAGGGCATCGCCCCACGAAAGCCACCAATCCCCCCACGCCAGCCGCCCGGGAAAGGGCACGGGGATGCTGGTGAAAAAATAAAAAAACCTGAACAGGCCGAATTTCAGCATCTGCTTAAATGGATTGGCTTTCCGCATCCTCTCGAACTCCCTATTCCTGACTTATCCCGTCGCTCCCCATTGAAGCGGCGGATTCAATCGCTTAATTTATAGATGATCCGCGCGCCGTCCGCGCTGGTGTGGATCGGGGTCAGCGCGGCCTCCGCAACAGGCACGAAATCCGGCGCGAAGGCGCGCAAATCCCCATCCACAATCAGGTAACGGCATCCGGCTTCACGCATCGTCTTGCGCAAAGCCTCCGGGTCCCCGGCTTCATAGAAGATCTGCCAGTGCCCATAGACTTCGTGATTGGAATAAACAGCCTCCGCCGCGCTGTAGGAGATGACGCACTCGCCGCGCGGAATATGCTCCGAGAGTTCCGTCAACCAAGCCTGGTATTGGGCTTCCGATTGCCGCTTTGCACTCCAGCCGCGGAACTGGCCGGCCGTGAACGCGAGTTGCGCGCCGAGCATGCTCACCGCCACCAGCGCCCAAACCGCCAGGAGCGGCGACTGCTCCGATTTAAGCAACGCGCGGAATTGCCCGACCACCGGGACGGCGCCCGCCACGACTAGGGTGAGCAGCACGGGAAACAGCATTCCAAAGAATCCCGGACGGTAGGAAGCCAGGGCGTATCCCGCCAGCGGGAAACACCACAGCAGCGCCAACCCAAGGATTGCGCGCCTGCCGCCGTTCCAAAGGACAAGCGCACCTCCGACGGCCAGGAAAAGGAACATCGCCCCGCCTAAAATGCTGTAGGCGTCGTAGAACATGCGCGCGGCATTGGCCGCCGTCCGTGGAAGCCGGGAAAGAAAGGCTTTGGGGTTGCGGGCAATCGCCCGCAGTACATTGCTGCCGTTTTCCTCAGCCGTTCCATACAGATCGGCCGAGCTGGGAGACGGGATGACTTCGTAACGGTCGGTGTAGAGGAAGTTGTGCCCCTGCTCGAAGGCAAGATAGCTGCGCTGTCCGATCTGAGGATCCCATTTGCCGGAGACAATTCCAAATACCAGCACATACCCGAGGACCGGAAGGATGAATGCGCCGGCGAAGACGAGCGCATCCCGCGCGGCGGATTTGTTCCTTCCCCCCAACCACCAGATCACCGCCGTGAGAGCGACGCCAAGGATCACACCGTCCAGGCGCGCCAGCGCCGCAAATCCCAGGAGCAATCCGGCGCCGATCCAGCGGATGGATTTTCCCCCGCCCTGTTTTTCCATGATCCACGCGGAGATCACGACGGCGAATCCCAGACCGGCAAGCGCCGAATACAGGGAATCCGCTGTGACCGCGAGCGCGGTGGAAACCGGCCTTGCGACCGCCGTGAGCGCCATCGCCGCCCATCCGCCCCACCGGCCGCCGACCGCCTTCCCCGCCAACCCGGCCGCGGCCATGATCCCGATCAGCAGGATCACCCTACGCACGATCGAAACGTAGCCCAGCAGCATGTGATCGCGCGGGAAGAAGAGGTAGATTGCGCCGTTGAGGATCCCGGAGAGGGGTCCGCTCCCCAGAGGCATCAGCGTGCCCTGTTCCACCAGGCGGACGCCGTCGAAGAGGTATCCGCTGTCGTCCAGGCCGGGAAAACGTTCCGTGAGAATGGGCAGCTGGCAGAGGATGCCAAAACCGAAAAGAAGAGCGGTAACAAGCATCCCCGTCCACCGGATTGGCACGGATTGATTCCCGGGGCCACGGGCGGCTTTCATCATGGATATTTCATCCTTTACCGGGTTGATTTTCACCTACGACGGCTTCCAGCGTTTCCTTCCGAAGATCCACACCTTCAATAAATCGGGAAACGTCTTCAACCTGCGGCGCAGAATATCCGCGGAGAATGCGCGCACGATTCCTCCATCCGGGCGAATCCGGAACGTGGCGTCGGGCGGTCCATAAAGATAACGTTCGTAACTGGCCATGGCGAAGTTCCGGCGGGGCTCCTCGCCGCTCAAGACGCCGTATGCCCCTTGCGGATGATGGCTGTAATCATGGTTTTGATGCACCGCGAGGATGAAATCCGATCCGTTGATCACATCCATCTTCCGGGCGAGAGCCCAGAAGACCAGCCAGTTATCCCAGGCGGAACGGCCGATGGCCAAGGGAGGAAATTCGGCAAGTCCTTCCGCCCCGCCCCAGCCGCCTTTGGGGAATAGGAAATAATCCAACGCGGATTTGATCCCCGGTTTCCCCCTGGCCTGCGCCATCTCACTAAGCCGCAATTCCCAATCCCCCGGGGCGAAGTCGATCCGCTGCCGGATATCCGTATCCCACCGGCGGCCTGTCAACAGGAAAGGCCTGCTCCATGCGGAAAGCTTTGCAGCCGCCTGGGGCAAACGGCCGGTGAACAGAATATCGGCATTGGCGTAAAGCAGCAACGGGAAGGCCGCGTGCCGCTCGGCGGCGGCAAACATCGAACGCAGAAGCGGAGTCCCGAACTCATTCCGTTCCACATCCGGAATGAGTTTCACCCCCAACTCCTGCGCGATTTCCGCCGCGCCCTTTTCCTCCCCCAACAGCAATACTTCTCCCTGCGGGAGCAACCTGCGCCAACAGGCAAGAGCGTTGTACTGCGTGACAGCCGCATGTCCGGTGAACGGTTTGGCCGTGGTGAACAGCGTGATCATGGCGGCGCAGGATCAACCTTTCGGCGCGGGAACGTTCACCCCGACCGGGATGTAATTCGTTTTGGCGCGCCACCCGGCCGGCGCCACCCGCCAGGCGTCGATCAAAACAATCCGTCGCGCGGCAAAGGCGCTCTCGGGGATTTGCAGGAATTCCTTCCACGGAACGGCGATGACGACAATATCCGATTGACGGATGCAGTCTTCGGCGCTTCCGCAGAATTGCGGCCCCTCGCCCAGCACCACCCGCGCCGCTTCCATCGCCATCGGATCGTAGACCAGCAGATCCCGTCCGCCGTCCAAGAGCTGCCTGGCCAGGAGCATCCCCTGCGACTCTTCGATCACCTCGGTATCCGGCTTGTAGGAAAGGCCGAGGATCCCAACCTTCTCGCCGGGCTTGGCATATGCATTCACCAGATCCGCCAGGCGGATCGCCTCGGCCCGGTTCTGGCGGTCGGTGGTCTCCGCCAGCGCCGCCTGCGCTCCCAGGCCGCGCGCGAGCGCGCCCATCGCGAGGTTGTCGCGCGGGAAGCAGGGCCCGCCGTATCCGGTGGCGCCCTTGAGATACTTTCCACCGATGCGGGTGTCGTGGCCGATCGCGGCGGTCACCTTGTCCACGTCGCCGCCCGGCAGCCGCTCACAGATTTGGGCCAGCATGTTGGCGTAGGTGATCTTGGTGGTGACAAAGGTGTTGACCGCCAGCTTGGAGAGCTCGGCGTTGACAAAATTCATGTGGGCCACATACGGCTCATTCTCGCAGACGGTCTGATAAAACGCGTCGAGAATCTCACCCGAGCGCGGGTCCGACTCGCCGCACAGGATGAAATCCGGATTGAGAAAATCATGGATCACACTTCCGAGGGCGATGAATTCCGGGCTGTAGCACAGACCGAAATCCCTGCCGGCCTTCTTGCCCGAGTGTTTTTCCAGGCACTCGCGGATCGCCCCGCCGGTGGAGCCGGGCATCACGGTGGCGGAGACCACCACCACCGTGAACGCCTTTTTCTTCTTCAACCCGCAGCCGATCGACTCGCAGGCCGCAAGTACGTGGCGTACCGAAAAGCCGCCCTGCGGTTCGCTCGGGGTGGGGACGATGATGAAAACGATTTCCGCTTCGATGGTGGCGGCTTCCAGGTCGGTCGTTGCGCGCAACCGGTCGTGGCCGCGGCGGACGTAGTCCGCCAGATCGGTTTCGTTGACCGGGGCTTCGCCGCGGTTGATTTTTTCCACTTTGACCGAATCCAGATCCGCGCCGATAACGGCGACGCCGCGGGCTGAAACGGCGGCCGCCATCGGAGATCCGAGTTTTCCAAGGCCGATCACGGCCACTTTTCGCGGTACACCTTTGCCTTTCGCCATGCCATCTCCTTATCAGGATTTTTTTCCCCTGAGCCGTGCAAGCCTCGCCCGCAGCGACCCGGCAATCCGGGCGACCCGTTTTCGCGCCGAGTCGATCCAGGCGGCCCGCCTCGATATCGCCGGAAGCATAAAGCGGTCCCGCTGTGCGCGGGCCGGTCCGGTGATCTTCTCGATCGCCTCCCCCCGCAAGCGGTGGGTGGCGTCGAGAATGCTGAACAGGCGCAGGGTTCCGCCGGCCAGGCGTTCGTTCCGCTCCGCTTCCGGCCCTTTCCAGACCCCCTCCGCCCCCTGCGGGTGGTGATTGTACCCGTGATTTTGATGCACCACCCAGATGCTTTCCGTCGCGTCGATCACCATCGCCCGCCGCCGGCGCGCGTCGAGGATCAGCCAGTTATCCCACATGGTGCGCCCGATCGCGAAGGGCGGAATCCGCCCCCAAAAACCGCGCGGGTAGATGAAATAATCGATCCCGGTTTCGGAATGCAAGGATCCCTTCGCCTCCACCCGGGAGCGGAGTCTTTCCTCCCATCCGGGGTCCGAGTAATCGATCGTCTCCGCGACTTCCAAATCCCAACGCCGGCCGACCGCCAGGAACGGCCGTTCGACGGCGGTCAGCACGCGCACCGCATCCAGAAAATTCCGGCCGAGGATGATGTCCGCGTTGATGTAGCCGATCAGATCCTGGGTGGCAAGCCCTTCCGCCTGCGTAAAAAGATCGTCCACCCGCGGAGTCCCGAATTCGGTCCGCGCAACTTCCGCAATATGGTCGAGGCCGAGCCGGCGCGCGAACGCATCCACGCCGCGCTCGCCGCCGAAAAGCAGGACCTCGACCCCAAAGCCGAGCCGGATCCAGGAACCGACCGCATTCTCCTGCAGGCGCTCGAACTCCCCCTCCATCGGTTTGGGGATTGCAAACAGCGTGATCATGCCGGTTCGGGCCGCGCAGTGACACACAAGTGCCAGCCGAAGCGCCGTTCCAGGCCGCATATGCCGCCCCTGTCG
>CAZYSF010000234.1:0-8759 GCA_964649635.1 uncultured Anaerolineales bacterium
GAAGAGACGCTGCTGCTCGAGCGCGAGCGCCACGCGCTGGTAGGCGTCCTGCAGGCGGGCCAGCATCTCATTGAAGGTCGTCGCCAGCCGCCCGACCTCGTCCTGCGGGCCGAAGTAGGCGACGCGGCGCGTGAAATCGCGCTCCTCGCCGATGGCCTTCGCCGTTTCAGTCAGCCGGCGGATGGACCGGAAGGCGATCCCGGAGAACAGCCAGCCGATCCCGAACGCCAGGACGAGCGTGATCGCGCTGACGAGGGTCAGGGTCTCGGAGAGGGTGTTCAGCGAGCGGTCGCGTTCGGTCAGCGGGCGGCCGACCTGGAGGATCGATACCAATTCGCCTTCCGAAACAACCGGGCGGCAATACAGCAGGACGCGCTGATCCTTGACCGTGATGGTCTGCCACCACTCCTGTTTATCCTTGAGCGTCCGCAGGCCCTCCACGCTGATCGGGAGGGCGTCTTCGATCCGGCCGTACGGGCTGGCCAGCAGGTGGCCTTCGGCGTTCAGGATCCGAATTAATTCCCATTCCGGAAGCTGGGTGTAGATGATGTCGGTGGAGAAGAACATGAAGGATTTCGGCCAGGAGGCGCTTTCCGCCCCCATCCCGTACGGATACGGGGAAGTCATGATCATGTGGACGAAATCTTCCAATCCCTCGCCGGTCCGGATCTGGTCCCGCTTGATGGCTTCCCAGGTGTTCTGGCTTTGGGTGTAATACAAAGCGACGCCGAAGGCGGCGAGGGTAAGGGCCAGGATGGCGCTGTAGAGCAGTGTGAATTTAAACCGGATCGACATCATTCCTCGCGCAGCACATACCCCACCCCGCGCACGGTGTGGATCAGGCGCGGGCGGGCGTCGGCCTCGAGTTTTTTCCGGAGGTAGCCGACGTAAATTTCCAAAACGTTATCATCGCCGCCGAAATCGTAGCCCCAGACTTCGTCGAGGATCCGGGCACGCTCCAACACCTGGCGCGGGTGGCGCAGGAACAGGTGCAGCAGATTAAACTCGGTGACGGTCAGGGTGAGGATGTGCCCGGCCCGGGTTGTTTCGCGCGAGGACGGATCCAGCATGACGTCTGAAAACGCCACGCATTGGTTTTCCGGAACGGCATCCAGCCGGCGCAGCAGCGCATGAACCCGAGCCACCAGTTCCGACGGGGCAAACGGTTTGACCAGGTAATCGTCCGCGCCGCTCTCCAGCCCTTCCACGCGGTTCTCAACGGCATCCCGGGCGGTAAGCATCAGGACCATGGTCTTCTTCGTTTCCGCCCGCAGATTGCGGATCAGCTGGATACCGTCCATCTTCGGCATCATCCAATCCACGATCACGAGCGCGGGCGAACGCGATTCGACGAGCGGCAAAGCCTCCTCCCCGTTGCAGGCGGTCAGGACGCAGAATCCTTCATATGCCAGCGTGCGCTGAAGCATTTTGAGGAGTTTTACATCGTCGTCGACCACCAGGACGGTTGGCATGCAAGGATCACTTTAAAGGAATACTGAGATAAGTATAGGCGTTCTTCCTGTGAAAAGGCTTAGAAATAGGACTTCTGGAGCTAATTTTAGACTATTTTCCCATGGTATCAACCGGTTACTGACCGGCTGGCGGTAAACCGGACCGACGCGGTCTTAAGACCGCGTCGGTCCCCAAACCGCGTCGGTCCAGGTTCTATGATTTAATACTCCGCACACCTCACCCCGCCGGAAGTGCACCGGCTTTCCCTCTCCCAGATTAAACCTGGAGAGCATTTCCCGATCGGAGCGATGAGAGGGCTGGGGGTGAGGAGTGAGGATTGTATGCCTACTACAATCACCTGTTACGGCGCGGCCGGAAAGATCGGCGGCAACAAGATTCTGCTGGAGGACGGCGGCGCGCGGATCTTCTTCGATTTCGGGATCGATTTCGACCGCTCGGGGATGTTCTTCAACGAACTGCTGCGCCCGCGCCCCGGCCGCGGTCTGCTCGACCCGCTCGCGCTGGGGTTGATTCCGCCGCTTGAAGGGCTCTACCGCGGGGACCTCGAACTGCCGGGGTTGTGGGAGCGCATGCGCGGAAATCCCGCGTACCGCAACCTCACGCGCTCCGGCGGCGGACCGGCGGTGGATGCGGTCCTAATCTCCCACCCGCATCTTGATCATAACGGCGACGTATCCTATCTGGACTGCGCCATCCCGATCGTATCCACGCGGGCCGGCGCGGCGATCGCGCGCGCGATGCAGGTGACCGGTCCGGCCAGCTTCGAGCGCGAGATGGCGTATGCCAGCATGCGCGCCGAGAAGGAAGGCAAACTCGGATCCGTCCGCAGCGAAGCGTATCAACTTCGGCCGTTTCTTTTCCTGGAGGGGCCGCTCGGGACGGATGCGCGCGAATTCTGGCACTGCGCCGGCTCGAGCACCCGCAAGGGGTTGCATGCCGCCCCGGCCGAAGCGTTCCCGGGGAAGGTCGGTGGGCGGGCGGTGCGGCACTGGGCGGTTGATCATTCGATCCCGGGCGCGGTCGGCTACGCGGTCCAAACTTCCGCCGGCTGGGTCGGCTATTCCGGCGACATCCGCTTTCACGGCCGGCGCGGCGGGCAGACGCGCGCCTTTGCCGAAGGCCTGGCCGCGCTTCATCCGCGCGCGCTTCTGTGCGAAGGGACCCATCTGGAAAGCGCCGCCGGCCGGATCGGCGAAGAGGAGATCCTCGAGCGCGTCGTCCCGATCCTCGCGCATTACGCCGGCAAGCTCGCAATCGCCGATTTCGGCCCGCGCAGCGTCGAGCGGCTGCAGGTCTTCCTCGACGCCGCGCGCCGGACAAATCGCACGCTGCTGCTCCAGCCGAAGGATGCTTACCTGCTTAACGCGCTGCATATGTTCGAGCCCGAGTGCTACCCCGCCCCGGATGCCGGATCGAACGTCGGCCTGTTCGACGATCCGAAGTCCGCGCCGCGTCCGTGGGAACGGGAAACACGGGAAGCATGGCGCGCGCCGATCGTCTGCGCCGGGGACGTCTCCGAAAAGCCCGGAGGCTTCATCCTCGCCGACAGCCTGTGGGATTTGAATGATCTGGCCGACCTGGAGGGGATTGCCGGCGGCGTGTACCTCTTTTCGAACAGCCGCGCCTACGACGACGAGCAGGCCGCCGACCTCGACCGGCTGCGGAACTGGGTCCGCTGGCTGGGGCTCGACCTGATCGGCGACCCGGACGATCCGGCTTCCCCCAACCTGCACGCATCCGGCCACGCCTGCGGGGACGAACTCGCGGAATTCGTGCGAACGGTCAAACCTGAAATCCTGATCCCGATCCACACGGAACATCCGGAATGGTGGGAGGAGCAGTTAATCGGAAGCGGGATTGAGATTAAGAAACCGGAGATCGGAAGAGTAATAACGATATAATCCATCCGAGCATGTCCGGAAAACCATTGCGCCCGACAAATCCAATCCCCCCACCTCTATCCCTGCGTCTTCCAGCCGCCATGCGCGAAGGCTGGCAGAGCGCCAAAGCCAACGCCGTCCCCGGTCTGGTGATTGTTTGCCTGGCCGGGCTGCTGGTGGCGGCCTATTATTTATTTCCGGCCGTGGCAGCCTCCTTGCTGGGCCTTCAAAATCTGCGCGACCGGTGGGGAATTTGGTTTTCCATGGCGGCCAGTGCAATCGGCGCGGGAGTGATCCCCGGCTTGTATCTTATCGCGAGTGGCCGTGCGCGCCGCGGCCGGCGGGCCGTGGTGGATTTCGTCTTCACCTGCCTGGTCTGGTCCGCAACCGCACTGGCCATCGACCGCTTTTACGCATTCCAGGCCTGGTTGTGGGGCCCGTCGGTCAGCCTGCCGATTATTTTCGGAAAAATGCTGGTCGATCAAGTCCTCTTCACCCCTTTGCTGGGCATTCAAATTCCGGCGTTCGGTATTCGATTGCGGGATTTGAATTATGACCTGCCCGCCCTGGGGAGGGCATTGCGCGAGGACTGGCTCACAAAGGTAATCGTACCCATGCTGGTAGCCGCCTGGCTAACCTGGATTCCTGGAACGCTTGTAATCTATGCCCTGCCGCTTTCCCTGCAAATCCCCATGTTTGTTTTCATACAATGTTTCTTCGCGCTGGAGGTGGCTTACGCCTCCAGCAAGATGTAGTCTACTCGCTTGACGACCATGCGCGAAGCAGTTGCTCGCAACCCCTATCAAATAATTGGAGGGCGGATTGACGATCCCGTCGGATTGGGCGGCTCAGCGATCAGTTCACCGCCTTCTTCACGAGCGCGCCGATCTTTGCTTCTTCGGCGGCGGTCAACTCCTTCAGCGCGAAGGAGGTCGGCCAGAGGGCGCCTTCGTCGAGGTTCGCCGAATCGCTGAAACCGAACGTCGCATACCTCGTTTTAAACTTCTGCGCGCCCTGGAAGAAGCAGATGACCTTGCCATCCTTGGCATACGCGGGCATCCCGTACCAGAGCCTCGGCGAGAGGTCCGGGGCATTGGCTTTAATGATGGCATTCAGCCGCTTGCCCATGGCGCGATCCGGTGGCGGCATCTCGCCGATCTTCGCGAGCACGGCGCTTTCCCCATCAGCCTTGTCCGCGCGCGCGACCCCCTTTAGCTCTTGGTAGCGCTCCTTCATCGCGCTTCTTTCCTCGTCCGAAAATCCCGTGACCTTTTTGCCGGTCGCGTTGCGCTTGGCTGATTTCTGGGTGGTCTTCATTGCTGGCTGGCTCATGGAAACCTCCTCAATCCGACTTTTGAATTAGTAAGCCACAGGATACCTAATCAGAATATGTTATTTTCTCGATAATCGAAATATATGCCTTTATTTGGTTAATATTCTCTTAGAACGTAAAACGCCAGGCGCTCAGCGCGTAAGCCACCCGGCCGGATTTAACCCTGACCCTCCTTCCAAGCATAACAGGCTGCTGAGGAGCGAAGCGACGAAGCAATCTGCTTATTATCCCCAGAAAAAGGAGATTGCTTCGCTCCCTTCGGTCGCTCGCATTGACGGCAGACCCTTTTTCAGGAGCCTGCAAAGGACAAATTGCGTAACGGGGCGACTTACTTTACGGAATCCACTCTCAATAAAGGGACCAGGGCAGGGCAACCGTAGTGTTCGAGGCCAGTCTTTTTTCGCCGTCTGGGACGTCGAAACCGGCTAAGCCGATTAAAAACCACCCGATTTTTCAACCGGGTGGCTGATTGCGATAAATTTTTTCCGCCATCTGATTCGGCGGACCGATTGACAGCCGTAATGCTGGAAGCAAGCCTTCCCGCGCCTTTGGGGAGTCCCGGTCGCCGCGGATTAGCCGGACCCTCCGGCCTGCTAAACCGGAGAGACCACCGTGACCTGGCCGATTTGCGAAATCTCCAGCTCGATATGCCCGGTGCCTTCACCAATGGCCTTGGTGGAATCCTTATCGGGAACCCCGGTGACATAATCCAAAGTCAGCTTCAACATCCCGCCGGTTTCTTTATCGACCCACAGCGTGCCTTTGGATTGGTACAAACCGATCGACCCCGGCTTGCTCATGATGGCGGCGATGGCGCCCGAATCGCCTTTGGAGGAATCAAAGCTGTACACTGTTGCGGTCCGTCCGTTGACGGTCTCCTCGCCCGTTTTATCAGCGTGAAGCGAGACTCCAGCGGCGAAGGGGGCCACCACTTTCAACTTCCAAAAAGACCAATTCAGCGCAACCTGCCCCAGCGTCGCCTCCGGCGACCCGTCAACCATTTTGTATTCCTTGCCGGTATCGCCGATGACAAATCCCTCTTCCGGGATGGTCGTGCCCGGATCGATCCGGAAGATATGGATGTTCTCTCCCTGCACATCGGCGGAAATTTTCGTCACTTCATTTGCGACGGCCGAGAAGTCGGGATTGGGCTTGGGGAGATCGAATGTCAATTCGATGTGGTAGGACGGGAAGACGCCCGGCTTGGAATCCGATCCGATGGTCAGATTGAACGAGTCGCCCAGGTCCTTCGGAACGGAACCGCCCGCCGCGCCGCTTGGACTGCCCGTCGCGCCGGCCGTGCCGACAGCGGTGGTACCGGCCTTGCCGGAGCCTGAGCAGGCGGCCAGAACCATGGATATTCCCGCCAGGATGATATAAAGTTTTTTAGGCATGGGTCCTTCCCTCCTGACCGGCTATTGGACGATTATTTTTCTGGAATCGCTTGGGTCAATGGCGGCATCCTTCAGGTCCACCTTGCCTTCGACTTTGTACTCGACCCGTTCGTTGCGCATGGTGGAAGCCAATTTCGAGATGGTGCCGAGAACCGCCGAAACGCCGCCCTGCTCAATGGCCGCATCCGCCGAAGACTGGGGGTTCATCCTCTGAAACGGGATTGTAAAATGAATGGTCTTGGTGTCGTTGGCTTTCATTTCAAACGGCGTGTGGTCGATGTAATTGCCCAACTCGGTTGTCTGGCTTTGGGTGGACGTGTAGTTGTGCTGGTTTCCTTTGCTGTCACGGCGATGTTTTGTCTCCTCCCAACGCCGGACCATTTCGAACTTCACCCCGACTTCCTTTATCTGCTGGTTGCTTTTGGCCGTCAGGATAAAATCACCTTCAAATTTACCGGCGTTTCCATCAATTTGCCCCGGCACATTCAGCTTTGCTTCGAGTGTGCCGATACCGAGCCCTTGTTTGATCTTATTGAGGAATGACATTTTTGTTTCTCCTTTTTCTTCTGAAAGTAGGGCGATGACAATCCTTTTTACGGGCGGCGCGCGCGGCGCAGGATAACGAACACGACCAGCACGACGATCAACAAAACCACGGCCAGGACCGCGATGATCAGCGGCACGATCGAAAGCGGTTTGGCCGCGGCGGCCGGTTGCTGCGGATCCGCCGGATTGCCCGGCGCCGCCGTCGGAGAGTCCGGTTGCCCCGCCCCGCCGGTGGCTGTGGCAAGCAGATCGACCGTCTCTGCCAGACGCGCCCCCGATGGCCCGAGGTTATCCGCTTCGTGGGGTTTGCCGGAAGGACTTACGGGGTCGGAAGGGTCCGAGCCCAGCGCGAATTCCTGCCAGTTCAAAACGCCGTCCCCGTCCTTGTCGTCCGCCGCATCATTGGGGTCCTTCGAATCCAGACCCGCCTGCTTTTCCCAATCATCGGGGAGGCCGTCACCGTCCAGGTCCGGCCCGAGCGTGATCTTGATTTCGGTTGTGCCCTGCAAGCCGGTGCTGTTCGTCGCGCGCAGCCCGAGGGTATGCTCGCCTGTCTTCAGGCCGCTCAGGCTGGCACTCCCGCCCTTCGCCACAACCTTGCCATCCACCAGCCATTCGAGGCTTTCACCCGGAACGGCCCCATCGATGTAATCGTAGGCCTGCCCCATCACATCCACCGTTTGCCCGGTTCCGAAGAAATTATTATCCAGCGGGGTGACGATCATTGGGATGGGCGGCTTGGCGTCGATCGACATCCCCTGCGCTTCAGCCGATGCCACGTGCAATCCGTCGCTGGCCTGCACCCGGATGCGCCAGTTTTGGCCCGAACCCGGGAGATAGGCCAGATGGATCAAGGCCTCCGTTTCGGTGGTCGCGCCGGAGATCGTTTCCCAGTTCTGCCCATCGGCACTCGCCTGGACGCGGTAGGTCAGCGCATCCCCGTCCGGGTCGCTGCCCTGCCAGGTCACCAGCTGGTCGCCGTCCGCGCCCCAGTGATCGCCGGAGACGGGGCTCAACAAGCTGACCTGCGGCGCAGAACCCGGGGCGGAAAGCACGCCGATGGATTTGCCGTCTTTGGAGATGACCACCCGTGCCAGACCGTCGACAATCGGCACAAGTTCGTAGAAGCTGAAGAGCCCTTCCTCCGAAATGGCCTCCGGTTCGAAGGCGCGCTGGAAAAGCGTGGCGCCCGCGGCATCCTGCAGAGTCATTAAGTAACCGCCCTCACCCACGCCGTCGCCGGATCCGGCCGGCGCCTCGACGGTGAAGGCCGGGCTCAGGTAGACCGTCTTTCCGTCCACGATTTCGCCGGCAATGCGCAGATACGCGTTCGCGGCCTGGGCCGTGGGCCGGCCGCCCGGCGCGGGGATGCGAAGCGCGACCGGCACGTTTCCCGCCTCGATGTCGTCGGCGCCGAACAACTCGGCAATCTGCTCCCAGGTGTAGAGTGAAACCCAGGCTCCCGCGGAAGTTTCATACCCGTAAGACATGAAATCGTGCGTGTGTTCGCCGATATCCGGCGGGATCACGCGCATCCCCCATACGTCGAAGCCGAAGGAATTGGGCTCCACCTCCCCGTGAAAGCCGGGATAGTCCGGATTGTAGCCGCCGCCTTCTTCCTCACCGTGGGAGTTGCCGGCGTGGGCGAGGGAGATGGAGTGGGCGGCCTCCTGCGCGAGGACCGCGCCGCACGTTCCGTTGTGGAACAGCGGAGTGAATCCGATGCCGGCCCGGCCGCCGCAGCCCATCCAGGAATCATCATCGAACGCGAGCCAGACGTAGCTGTACGGCGGGCGGCGGAATACTTTCGGTCTGTCGTAGATATCCTGGTTCGCGTCGGTATAAACCTGGTTATCCCACTGGGGATATCCGCGGATGGGAGGCGAAACCTCATGCGGTTGGGTATCGGAGTACGGTCCGGGGTTCTGGGAGATTCGGGTGTAATGATAGCTCACCCGGATGCGCGACGGATCGACCGGCCAGACCTTGATCAGGTAATTGATGGTCTCTGCAATCTTAGACGTGCTCGGCATGAAATGGACCACTTCCCCGCTTGCGTTGTAATACGCGAGATCGGCAACGTACACGCGGAAGTCGATATCCCGGGTCTGGACGGTGCGGAAAGCCACGTCG
>CAZYSF010000235.1:0-2696 GCA_964649635.1 uncultured Anaerolineales bacterium
TCATCCAACACCTCCGTGGTCTGTCCACCGCCGGGATTGTACCGCCCGCATTTTATGAGTTCAATCCGCCCGTGCGCGGTTTGACTTGCGTGCCTTTTCCCCTATAATTCACCCCGTGACGCGTGTTTCCACCCTCTTCCGGCTGCAAACGCTGGACAGCCAGATCGACACACACCAATCCCGATTGGCTGAGATTGAAGCCGACCTGAGCCGTCACCCGGAGCTGGATCAAGCGCGGGCTGAGGAAGCCGCGGCACGCGCCGCGTTCGAAACCGCCCGGCAGGACGTCCGCCACGCCGAGGAAGAGACCCGGCGCCAGCAGCAGCGGATCGCCGAAACGGATAAAACGCTTTACGGCGGAGGAGTCCGCAACCCGAAAGAGCTTCAGGATCTCCAGGAAGAGGCCGCCTCCCTGCGCCGGTATCTGTCCGTCCTCGAAGAACGCCAACTGCAATTGATGATGCAAAGCGAAGACGGGGAAAAAACCGTCGCCGCAGCCCAAAGCCGGCGCGAGGATCTGGAACGGCGGCGGGTGGACGCGGAATCAAAACTCCGCGCGGAACAATCCGCGCTGCAGGGCACGCTCGCCACACTCGGGGTTCAGCGCGAAGCGATGGTAACCGCGGTCTCGCCGGAGGATCTCGAAAAATACGGCTCCGTCCGGCGCGCCAAACGCGGCCTGGCCGTGGTCCGCATGGAGAACGATTCGTGCGCCGGTTGCGGAGTCGCCCCTTCCACCTCGCGCGTGGATTCCGCCCGCTCCGGCCAGGAGATCGTCCAGTGCGGCAATTGCGGACGGATCCTTTACCTGGGATAGTATGGCCTTTCTCAGCAGCTGGCAATTCGAGAGCATCTCCTTCTGGATCGGCTTTCTCCTGGCCGCGCTCCTGGGATTCGTGCTGTACCGGCTGCGCGGCCGGATCTCCACTTTCCGCGAAGCCATGGGGGAATCCTACCGGACCGCCGTGGAGGCGCTGACCACCACCTCGGCCCAGGGCTACCGCAACGATCTGATGCAATGGGCGCAATCGGCGCACATGACTTCGCATTTATTCGCGCTGGAGGAGATCCTGCTCCCGCCGCGGCTGATGATCCACCCGCCCCCGCTGGATCCGGAACAACCTCCGGAATACGACGCCCCGGCCCTGTTCCCCTTCACCCCGGATTGGCCCCAGCTGGCGATCGCGTACGGCGCGGCGAACATCCCCGCCCAGCAGCTGCTCACGCTGAAATCGCACACACTGCTGGTCGGTCTTCCGGGCAGCGGTAAAACCACCGTCCTGGCCGCCCTGATCCTCGAATGGCTGCGCAAATCCGCCCAAACGGGCGCACCGGCGGCCGAAATCCCGCGGGCGCTTTTTTATGCCAACGCCCACGATCTGGCGCTGCCCGCCTCCTCAAAAGATGCGATCCAGCCGCTGGCCGCGGCCGTGCAGTATTTCGCCGCGTCACTCTCTGCCTCGCAAATACCCTCCTATATAAAAGGAAGCCTGCGGGCCGAGGGTTCGGTTGTGCTGCTGGATGCCGTGGACGAGCTCACCTTCGATGAACAGGATGCCGTCCGGGAGTGGGTGAGGGAGTTCCTCGCCCAATTCCCGAAAACCCGCCTGATCGTCACCGTCGCCCCGGAAGAAGCGGCCTACTGGCGCCCGATGGGCTTTGCCATCGCCGCCCCGGCTCCCTGGCTCCCCGCGGATCACCGCCGGTTCATGGAGCAATGGGGGGCGCGCTGGCAGGAAGTCATCGTCTCGGACCGCAAGTCGGCCGAGAAGCCGGATCCGGCGCTGCTCATCGGCTGGATCTCGCGCCAGACGTTCAGCCTGTCGCCGCTGGATATCACTCTGCGGACCTGGGCCGCTTTCAGCGGGGACCTGCAGGGGACGATCGCGGCTTCGGATCAGCAGGCGTATCTCTCCCGCCACCTGCCCGGGGCCGCCGAAGAAGCCATGGCTCAGGCCGCCCGGGCGATGATCGTGGACAACAACTCCACCCTCACCCGCAAACAGGTTGAATCCGCCCTGGCGCTCGCCTGGCCGCATTCGGAACAATCCCTTCCGCCGGTCGAGGATTTCTTCGACGACATGATCGAGTGCGGCATGCTGCGACGCAGGCCGGCCGGCCGGGTTTCCTTCGGGCATTTGACCATCGCGGCGCGGCTGGCGGCGGGCGCGGCGGCCAAAGAAAGCAACCTTAACGCATTCTTCGCCAACACGCGCTCCCCGCTGTCCACCCTCGCCGCGCAGGCGATGGCGGCGCAAACCGACATCTCCACGCTCGTCTCCGCCGTGTTGACATCCCCGATCCACAGGTCTGATGTCGAGGAATCCGCCGGCGGAGCACAAATGCCGCCGATCGTCGAAGACGGGTGGAAGCTGCTCCGGGTTGCGTCCTGGCTGCGGGATGCGCCTCCCACCGCGGGCTGGCGGGTGGAAGTGTTCCGGCGCCTGATGAAGCTTGTCCGCACGCCCAGCCAGCCGTTCCCGCTTCGCGCCCGGGCGTCGACGCGGGCCCGCGGCCGAGTCGGGATCTCCTGACCGTAATGGACGTGGAAGCTCCCGCGGAGGAACTCCTCGACCTCCTCACGAGTCGACTCGGCGAGAAACATAATATGGAAGGCGTAGCTATCCGGGTACTCGGGATAGAGGCCGTAGCCGGCGAAGCCACCGCCGAGACCGTTGCCACGGTCGTGCATGTTG
>CAZYSF010000236.1:0-2131 GCA_964649635.1 uncultured Anaerolineales bacterium
GACCTGATCCTCGCGCGGCGGTCGGATGCGCTGGCGCGTCTGATCGCCGGCTTCGAAGGCGCCGCCGCCAAAGCCGAAGGGCCGGACGAGAGCGCGCGCCTGCCGCTCGCGGAAAGAATTCCCTGGAGGATTCTCCACCGCAAACGGGATCACTTGGAAGAGGAGATCGACGCATTGATGGCGGAGCGTCTGCGCGCCGCCGGAGCGCCGGACGATCAGGCGATCCCCAACCCGGATTCCAACCGGATCGCGGTGGAAATCCTCAACACCGTTCTGCTTCCGGCGATGAAGCAGGTCGGCGATTTGTTCGGGAAGGGGGAGCTGATCCTGCCGTTTGTCCTGCAATCGGCCGAGGTGATGAAGCGCGCGGTGACACACCTGGAACGCTACCTCGAGCGCGCCGAGGGCGTGACCAAGGGGAAGCTGATCCTGGCCACGGTCTACGGCGACGTGCACGACATCGGCAAGAACCTGGTGAAGACGATCCTTGCCAACAACGGGTTCACGGTCATCGACCTCGGCAAACAGGTGCCGGTGGAGACGATCGTGGCCAGGGCGGCGGAGGAGAAGGCCGACGCGATCGGGCTTTCGGCGCTACTCGTATCCACCAGCCGGCAGATGCCGCTGGTGGTGCAGGAACTGCACCGCCGGGGCGAGCGCACGCCGGTGCTGATCGGCGGCGCGGCGATTAACCGCTCCTTCGGACGGCGGATCCTGTTCGCCGAGGACCATCAACCCTATGCCGGCGGCGTTTTCTATTGCAAAGATGCGTTCGAGGGTCTCTCGGCGATGGAGCATCTGCGCGACCCGGCACTGCGCGATGAGGTGATTCGCAATAATCGGATTGAAGCGGAAGAGGAAGCCCGCCCGGCCAAGGCTTCACCCGCCGCGGGTGTGGCTGCCCGGTCGGAAGTAGCCGGCCGCCGCGTACCGGTCCCGGTTCCGCCCCAGTTCGGCGTGAAGGTCGTGCGCGAGATGCCGCTGAAGCTGGTGCTGGCGCGTTTGGACCGCGACGAGCTCTACCGGCTTTCGTGGGGCGCCAAGAACGCGCATGGGGAGGAATGGGAGAAGCTGAAGCGGGAGTTCTCCTCGCGGCTGCAGGAGCTCGAGCGCGAAGCCCTGCGCGATCCGTGGCTTCACCCGCAGGGCGTATACGGGTACTTCCCGGCCCAATCCGCGGGGGATGATTTGATCGTATACGATCCGGCGTCCGCCGGCGGCAAACCGCGCGAGCGGGCCCGCTTCACATTCCCGCGCCAGCCGGAGCAGGAACGGCTGAGCCTGGCGGATTATTTCGCGCCGGTCGAGAGCGGGGTGATGGACCTCGTGGTTTTCCAGGTGGTGACGGTCGGGCGCGCGGCGACCGCGCGGCTGGAGAAGCTGCAGGCTTCCGACGAATACTCGCAGGGGTATTTCCGGCACGGGCTGGCGGTGCAAACCGCGGAAGCGGCCGCGGAATATCTGCACCAGCTGATCCGGAACGAGTTAAAAATCCCGGCCGACCGGGGGAAGCGTTATTCGTGGGGGTACCCGGCCATCCCGTCGCTTGAAGATCACCGCAAGGTGTTTGATCTCCTCCCGGCGGAAAAAGAACTCGGCATGGCGCTCACGCCGGCGTTCCAGCTCGTTCCGGAACAGTCCACCGTGGCGATCATCGTCCACCATCCCGAGGCGAAATACTACATGGTGCCGCAGGCGCGGCGGGGATAGGGGACGTCATTCCGAGGAGCCCGGCAAGGGCGACGAGGAATCGGTTGCGCAGGAATACGATAAAGCAACTTACTAAAAGGAGTTACCGATCCCTCACCCTTGCTGCGCTCGGGGTTCGGGATGACGCCGCAACAAGTCATTCCGAGGCCGAAGGCCGAGGAATCGGTTGCGCACGAATTCGATAAAGCAACTTAATCAAAAGGAGTAACCGATCCCTCACCTATAAAGGCCGGGCTCGGGATGACATGCTAAGTTACATCCTGCAAGGTGTCACCTATGGCTTCGCGGCCGGGGTCCAGCCCGGGCCTCTGCAGGCGTATATCATCCTCCAGGCGCTTAAAAACGGCTGGCGACGGTCGATCGTCTACGCGTTCGTCCCGCTGCTGAGCGACCTGCCGATCATCGTGCTGGTGGTGACGGT
>CAZYSF010000237.1:0-2478 GCA_964649635.1 uncultured Anaerolineales bacterium
CCAATCGTGGGCCAGCGGGGCGATCATGGTCAGGTGCAATTCACCTTTGGCCGCATCGACCTTTTTCACCCAGACCGATATCTCCTGATCCGGCTGCAAAACATCCTGCACCCGGTTGATTTTTTCCGCGCCAAGCGCAGAAATATGCAGCAGGCCGTCGCGTTCCGCCCCGACATCCACCACGGCGCCCGAGAGCTCGATCCGTTTGACTTTGCCTTTAAGCGGAGCCTTCGGCTTGAGGTCGGCCAGTAAAATTTTTCCACCCATACCAGGATTTTCCGTCATAATTGCCTCCAATATTTCAGGCGGGTGAACTTCTCCATGCTTCCCTGAAGGGCGGGTCCTCCAAAATCCGATTAGGTTCGGGCTGGGGGATGATGAAACCAGGAGAGGTGAGCCCACTAAGTTCCGGTTTTTAAACGAGGCCGGTGCTCCGGTTAGTTACCCGCGAGCCCGACCCCGCCCGGTTCGCTCTGAAACGGCGGCATTATAACCGCCTCGGGCCGGTTGTGCAAGGATGTCATTCCGAAGGGCCTTTAAGCCCCGAAGAATCGGATCATTAAAAATCCGATTCCTCGCCCCTCCCTCCGGTCGACGCTCGGAATGACTGGGATCAGGCCTGCCCGGGCAGCCGTTCCTTGACCGCTGCCAGCAGTGATTCGTACGATTTTTGAAAGGCCTGCACGCCCTCGAGCTCCAATTGGTAGGTTACCTGCTCCATGGCGATCCCCGCCTTGGTCAGCAATCCGGGAAAGGCGCGCGCCTGTTCGAGCTCATTGCCGATCCGTATCGCCGGATCTCCATGATCGCGATAGGCGGCGACGGTAGCGGGCGGCATGGTATTTACGCTGTCGTTGGCAATCAGCGCTTCGACGTAGTACGTATCCCCAAAGGCCGGATCCTTGGTGCTGGTCGAGGCCCACAGCGGCCGCTGGATCCGCGCGCCGAAGGAAGCGACCTTCAACCAGCGCGGGCCCCGGAAGAATTCCGAGAACGCCTGATATGCCAGGCGGGTATTCGCAATGGCGGCCTTCCCCCGCAGGGAACGGTGCATTTCCTCCGAGATCACACTTTCGGCAACCAGCTGATCGAGCAGCCGGTCCACCAGCGTATCCACCCGGGAGACGAAAAATGATGCGACCGAGGCGGCCCGGTCGATGCGCAGGCCGCGCGCCAGCCTTTCCTCCAGCCCGGTCAGGTACGCTTCCATCACCTTGCGGTAGCGTTCGACGGAAAAGAGCAGGGTCACGTTGACCGGTATGCCCTCGCCGATCGCCTGGCGGATGGCCTCCAGACAGGCCGTGGTCCCCGGGATTTTCACCATCAGATTCGGCTTACCCACGGTCTGGAACAACCGCACGGCCTCCCGGATGGTTGCGGCGGGGTTGTTCGCCAGGGTGGGGGCCACCTCCAGCGAAATGTACCCGTCGACACCGCCGCTTTCTTCCCATACCGGGCGGAATATTTCCGCCGCCGCACGGATATCCTCCAGCGCAAGCAGCTCGTAAGCCTGTTCGGCGGTGTAGGTCTTCCCGGACAGTCCGCGGATCGCGGAATCGTACTCCCCCGATCGGGCGATCGCATTCTCAAAAATCGTCGGGTTCGAAGTGACGCCCCGGATTTCCCCGGCGCGGACCATGCGTTCCATCTCGCCGGATTGCAGCAGCCCGCGGCGGATGTTGTCGTACCACACGGATTGGCCCATCCGGTTCAGGCGGACAAGCGGATTGTCGGTCATCGGATTTCCTTTCCCGCGGCTTCGGATTCGAGCGCGCGGATTTTCCCCACCCGGCGGCGGTGGCGTTCATCTTTGGAAAAACGCGCCGCCAGGAACGCCTGCACCAGCTCCCGCGCCAGTTCCGGTCCGATGATCCGCGATCCCAGGCACAGGACGTTCATGTCATCATGCTCGACGCCCTGGCGGGCGGAATACGCATCATGGCACACGCCGGCGTAAATGCCGTGGATCTTGTTCGCGGCGATGCAGGCCCCGACGCCGGATCCGCACACGAGTATTCCGCGGATGGCGCGTTTTTCGAGGATCGCCCGGCCGACCATCCCGACAATATCCGGATAATCCACCGGAGCCGGAGAATTCGTTCCCACATCCAGCACCTGGTGACCGGCCTTGCGCACCGCTTCCAGAATGACCGGCTTGAGCAGGTAACCGGCGTGATCAAATCCCAGCACGATCTTCATGATTCTCTCCCGTTCGATCGGCCACAGGCTCTGGCCGGTGATTTTAATATAATCCTTATCGCGTAAAGGATTTTACCATGCGCCGATACGGCCCGATCTAAAAACCTTTTTTCGTATAAAGAAATCCCATGGGCTCCGATTTTTTAACAGGGTGTTGAAAAAAGCTGGTCGAGGAGCCCGCGCTGGTTGCGGGTGTATCGAGACCGCGCCAAATTACCGGTGGTCTCGATACGCAAAAACCGCTACTCGACCACCTTCAATGCCTTTTTCAACAACCTG
>CAZYSF010000238.1:0-4683 GCA_964649635.1 uncultured Anaerolineales bacterium
GTGCATGCGTTCTTCGAGGACGACGCCCGCCCGCTGCGCCCGTGGGATCTGGACATCGCTGCGCGCCTCTTGGAATGGAGCCGGCAGGATTTTCTGATGCTTTCCGGCGGGCTGCTCCCGGATTCGCCTTCGCGGCTGGAAAACGCACCCAACTGGAAGACGCTGGACGATTTATTGGGCCACATGTGGGAGACGGAACACATGATTTTGAACCGCATGGGCGCGATGGTGGACGCGGCCGATATGCCGGGCGACGCGGTGGGGCGCCTCCAGTTGATCCGTAAGAAATTTCAGGAGAAGCTGCCGGAATGGGCGGAAGCGGACATTATCGTCGAGGAGTTCGGGGAAAAATGGTCCCCGCGCAAGGCCCTGCGCCGGGTCCTGTGGCACGAACGGGATCACATATGGCAGTTGGAAAGACTGATCGCGCATTTGCCGTAAAAAGCAGACCGACGCGGTCTCGCGTACTATTATGAAATTACTCGAAAAGGATTCAAGACCGCGTCGGTCTTTACCGCAGGCATGACGGGCGCTTTTGGCACACAGGCAGACGGGGTGTATCCTGTAAAGACCCAATTAATTCTTAAGATATTCGGCAGTTATATTTGTTTTTTATCCCATACTGCTTGGCGATAAATGGACGGTATTATAAAATTTTCCCATCGGATGGGATGGCATTTGGATTCCACGGGTAAAACCGCGGATAGCGGCCCGGCGTCCCCTCTACAAACTCGGATTTTGGAGATAACCATGACTTCCTCGCTCCGGATCTTCATGATTGCCGCTCTCTTTGGCGTATTTGGGCTGACATCAGCTTGCGGGGGCGGGGTGCCGCCTGCTGCGGCAACATTATTTTTATACTCCCCCACAATCACCTTTCCTGTCCAACCCTCGAACACGCCCGCCCTTTCGCCCACGCAGGACCTCCTGCCGATAACGGACATCGTCATCGATGGAAAAGGGGATGATTGGATCGGGAGAAATGTACTCAACGCCGATCCCATCGGAGACTCTTTGGAAGGTTACCTGGATGTTGCCGAGGGTTTTGCTTTTGTGAACCGGGATGCGGTCTACCTGATGCTCGAGCTGGTCGACACCGCGGCCCCCTTTGTGCTGTTCGACATGTCTTTTGAGGGGGACGGCAAGCCGTTCCAGATCACCTGGCAGCCGGGGCAAACGAGCATGGTCGTGGTGGATTGGAGTTCCGGGACGGGGAAGCGGATCGGGCGCACCCGGAATACACAGGTTGTGTACGCGGACGTCCTCGAAGTCCGGATCGATCTGGACGATCTTCAAAATCCGGGAAGAATCGGCTGGATCAACGTCCAGGTCATGGCGGATGTCCCCGGGCGGGGGTGGACCGCGGTGGATGCCTGGAATCCCGCATCAACTCCGGTCGTGAAGGAAATGGATTCCAAGCGCACAAGCAGCAACGAAGAGCCGTATTTCTATGCGCGCTTCTGGGATTTGGCGGAGGGGCATGTGGGGGAGGCATTGGTCGAGCCGCCCATCGCCAATAATGCTTACCTGACACACAGCGAGGATGGGACCATTTATTTCCAAAGCTTCGGAGCGAAGCCTCAAGTTTTCCTGCTCGATCCACTGAATCGAACCGTCAGGAGGATCCTGGAACTCCCAATCCACGTCGGCCTCGGTATGATCGCCGGCGGCCCGGGCAGCAGCGCCTATCTCAGCGTGGAAAACGAGGTTTGGCAGGTCAACCCCGACGGATCGTATGTCGTCGTCGGAGACCTGGAGAGCGGTTTCATTCGCTACTTTTCTCCCGATGGAAGGTTCCTGGCGGTTACTCACGACCGGACGACGCTAATGGAATGGAAACCGGACGGTACCGTCCGGAACATCGCCGGCGGATTCGCCCGGTTGTTCGATGTGGTCAGCCGGCTTGATGGAACCATTTTTATCTACGATGCGATTCCGGGGGATGTCGTCCGGATCAATCCGGACGGATCAAGGAAAACTCTTGTGCGGAACGCAGCACCCGGCGAATATGCCAACCTCGGTTTCGACTGGAACGGGAATCTATATGCAAGCTTCGGCTACCGGAGGTTTGTCCGGATCGACATGGAAACCGGCGAACAGACGGCGCTTCCGTTCGTCTCCAGCCCCTGCGCCTGGAATCCGAACGGTTTTACGATCACTGCCGAAGGAAAGGTGTACCTGTCCGGCGACCAGGTCGTCTGGGCGGATCTAAAAACGGAAGAAAGCGGCATTCTGATACTCAACCCGGCTGTGACGTTCGCAGCGGATATCGGCCCGGACGACGCCCTGTATTTCGGCGCCCCCGGCTGCGGCAACGAGATACCCGCCCAGGTGATCCGGCTTGCGGACGACGGTTCGCAGACCGTCTACCTGGACGGCCTGCGTGACACGATAGACGACCTGGCCTTTACCAAGGACGGGGGATTGTATATTGCCACAAAAGATGGCGGGGGAAATCACCTGTTCTATCATTCCCCATCCGCGGAGGGTCTTGTGGAAATCCCCGGTGCGCCGCAGACGGAGCGTCTGTTTCTTGCCATTCATCCGGTGACGCAAACGGTGTTTGTCTCCCGGTACAACGGAGAGCCCATTCTGGAGTTCGACCGGCAGGGGTTATTGGCAGAGCATCCCTTCCCGTTTAAAAACGCCGTTCGGGAGGTAAAGCTCGATTTTACCGCGGACGGCACGCTTTATGCGTTTTGCAGCGCGCCGACCGACTGGCAGGCTGGATACACCGACCGGTGGATCCTGCGCCTGGATTTGGAAATCCAATCCAGCGAGATCGTCGCGTCGGTTCCGCGCAAGGAGCATGGTGGGACCATCAGCGCCTTTGATGTCGACCCCGAGGGAACCATCTGGCTGTATACCAGCCCGGATGCTGACCTTTACCGGGTCACCCCGCAGGGCGGCATGGAACGATTCGCCAGGAACTTGCCGATCGACGCGCCTGCCCTCGCCGTCGACCGCCGGGGCGATATTTATTTCACGTGCGCATCGGGGGTCTTCCGAATCTATAGTGAGTCTTGAGGCGGGGAGATGGAATGGACCGAAGCGGTTTCGGTTTCATGCCAAACGATAGGCATGTGAAATATCGAAGCATGCGTCGGTCTTTGATCCGGGAATGACGAACCATCCTTGCGGGCGGTGATCGTCATCTCCGCGTGTTTTCAGCGGGGATCCAGGGGTCCCCCTTTATAAAAAATAATATGGTTGCAATCGAGGTGGTGTGGATTCCCGCTAAGAACACGCGGGAATGACGGACTATGCAATCAAGTTTGTCATGGATTCCCGTTAAGAACACGCGGGAATGACGGACTATGCAAACAAGTTTGTCATGGATTCCCGCTAAGAACACGCGGGAATGATCCCTCGCCTCCGGCTCGGGACAAGCTCAAAGAAAAAATTCTTTGTGTCCTTCCGGCTTCCCTTCGTGCCCTTCGTGGATTACATCAAACAATCGAGTTAACCAAATTCTCCAGCGCGTCGCGGTGAGCGCCGCGCGGGAAGGCGCATAAACTTTCCACCGCGCGGCCGATATGCCGGCGCGCGGAAGCCCGCGATTGCTCAATCGCATCCGACACGCGGATCTTTTCAAACAGCCTTGCGCGGATATCCGGATCGGAATTCCCGGCGCCCAGCGCCGAGGCATCCGGATCGTCGGGGCGGGAGGCGAGGTAATGAATGGCCGGCAGGGTGAGCAGGCCGCGCGCGAGGTCCTGGCCGGAAGGCTTGCCCGTACTCGCGCTGTCGGCGGTGAAATCCATGATGTCGTCGGCGATCTGGAACGCCATGCCGAAGGCGGAGCCGTAATCGGCTGCGCGTTCGGCCGCCGCGGAATCTCCCGTCAGCAGGACCGGGCACCGGCAGGCGGCCTCGAACAGGGCGGCGGTCTTGGCGCGGATCCGGGTTTCGTACCCGGCCGCGCCGTTCCCGGCCTCCGCGACGGAGAGCTCACGGATCTCTCCGTCGACGATAACCGTCAGCGCGTTGGCGAATTCCTGCACCACGGCGATGGATCCGGTGGCGGCCGCCAGGCGCGCCGCCCAGGCGAACAGAAAATCCCCCACCAGGACGGGCGTCGCCGCGGGCCATTCGGTGTGGATCGCGGGGATGCCGCGGCGGATCCGGGCCTGATCGACCAGATCGTCGTGGATAAGGGTCGCGGTGTGGACGATCTCGAACGCGGCGGCCAGGTGGATCAGCGGCTCTTCCGGCACGCGCAGCATCCGCCCGAAGAGCAGTGCGAGCGCCGGCCGCAGGCGCTTGCCGCCCGCCGCGAGCAGGCGCTCGAGGGTCGCGGCGACGGGCGCGGCCGCCGGGACGGGAAGCGCGCGCATCCGGGCTTCAACGGATCGGATATCTTCAGCCACCAGCGAAACCGGCGATACATCCATTCCCAGCTACTCCCAGGCGAATATTGTGCCGGCATTCCGCCGGGTGAGGGCCGCCAGTTCCTGCGGTCCGATCCCGCGCTCGAGCGCGGCGCGCTGCGCCACCGCCAGCACCAGCGCCGGTTCATTGCGCGCGCCCCGGTTGCCTTCCGGCGGGAGGTAGGGCGCATCGGTCTCCAGCAGGATCCGTTCGGGCGGCAGCGCGCGGAACGCGGCGCGCAGCGCCTCCGATTTTTTATACGTCAGCGGCCCGCCGACACCGAAGCAGTATCCCAGGGCGCCGGCCTTTTCC
>CAZYSF010000239.1:0-4031 GCA_964649635.1 uncultured Anaerolineales bacterium
TCCGGCCCGTCATCCCGGCGTGCCCTTAGCCGGGACGGAATGACGATCGCTGGCTGAGCAGTTACTTTTTATCTTCTATACTCCGCTTTCATCACCGAGTTGAACGACAATGTGAGTCGGATCCGGCCAGGAGGCGATCTCCTCGCGCGGGAATGCCAGCTCGTGTGCATCCGGGGCGACGTCCCGGTGCCGGCCGTTGATCTCGACCGCCGTGATCCGGTACTGCTCGCAGGATAATCGTTTGGGATTTCGATATTCGATCTCAAGCGTTTTTCCGGCGAAGGCCGTTTGCACTTTCAACGCTTCCCCGCCGGCCATCGAGCCGGATGTGAATCGGGGCGCCAGCACCAGGTCGCCCAGCCGGCCCTTCACGCCGTAGACTTCCGTCAGCAGGGTAAGCAGATACCACGACGCCGAACCGGTCAGGAACGGATACATGCCCCGCCCGCGGGGATTGAAATATTCCGGCAGGCCGGGGTACATCCGGCTGCGTGTGAAATCCTGGCTCTGGCGGTATATCCCTTCCAGCACGCGTCCGCCCTCGGCGGCCATCCCGCGCCGGTAAAGGGCGTTGGAGAACATGACGGCCATATGGCTGAACATGGCGCCGTTCTCCTTATGGCCGTACGCGAAACCGAATGCCCGGCCCAGATTATTCACCCGCCCGCCGAAATCGGTGTTCAAACGGTAGCCGCCCACGCTCTCGTCGAACAGGTAACGGTCGGCGGAGCGCACGATTTCGCGGGCCTGCGCATCGGAGGCGATCCCTCCCATCAGGGTGAAAACCTGCCCGGTCAGCGTCATGCGCGTTCCCGATTCGGAATCCCCCTCCACCCGCCGGCCGTCATTGTCGTAATAGCCGTTGAACCAGCCGAAACCATCCCGGTCCGTCAGCCACTCCTGACTCCGCAGATGGCCGGTTAACCAATCGGCTTTCTCCCGCAGATCGCCGGCCAGCCAGGCTGTCTGGATTTGTATCTTCCTGCCGCTGACCGTATGCGCAATCCGCTCGAAATATCCCTGCAGTTGATTCTGTTTTGCATCCGCGGAAGCGTAATCCACGGGATTCAACAGACTGGATAACTCCTCCGCCAGGGCAACTTCCGTGACGCCCTTATCGGCCAGCGCCTGGATTAATCCGCTCAAGACGCGCAGGTTATGTGCATATAACGCGCTGAAGGCGGCGCTTTCCCCTTTCTCGGCGGCCATATCCAGAGCGTCGTTCCAGTCCGCTCCCTCCAGCCGGAGGATATTGTGCCCGCCCACATTGTGGAAAGAGACCAGGTGCTGGACCAGCATGTGCTCCAGCAGTGTGCCCCGCGCGGGGGAACCGCCGGCCGTCTTCAACCCGGTGCCCTGTTCCGGGCTCCAGAGCGGGTCGTTCCTAGCGCATCGGTGGGAAAGGTGGTCCTTGAAGTAGGTTTGTTCCCGCAGCAGAAAATCCAGATCGCCGGTCAGGTCCAGGTACAGCTGGACGGTCAAGAGAGGCCAGGCGCCGTGATCCATCCAGACGCGCGGAATGTTGTTGCGGTCGGCCTTGAACTCACCGGGCCGGCTGCCGATGATGGTGGCGTTGCTGCCGTCGATGCGCACGCCGGCAAAATTTTCCGCGAGCATTCCGGCAAAGTCCGCGCCCTCCGTCAGGAGCAGGGCCAGGGCATCCTGCCACAAATCCCGCCATCCGCGTCCGCCGCGGCCGTAATCGTGGTATGGAAGAAAGGAATTGCCCATCCATCGCCGCAGAATCGGCTGAACGGCCACCCATTGCAGCCAGCCGTCGAAACGGCTGTCGCCGGTTTCGAAGCGCAGCGCGGCCAGCTTCCGCGCCCAATGGCTGCGCGTCTCCGAGAGCCAATGCTCGCAACGCTCGGCGGATGCGTAGCGGGTCAGAAGGGATTCGGCATCCTGTTCTTCAGGGAGGATCGCCAGAATGATTACGTAGGTGGACGATTGCCCGGCCTGCAGCGTCAGGTCCGCGAAGCGCAGCGCGCCGATGGATTCATAGCCGGCCGGGGCGGGGCCTTCGGCTTGGGCCGGCGGCAGATTGGCGACAACCGACTTGGGCCAATCGAGGGTGCCGCCCTCGCCGATGAAATCCTCGACCAGCGGGAAGAAGCCGGCCGGCGGGGCGCCGTTGCCCTCGGCCCCCAGGACCGCATAGCAAAGCCGGTTGACCGTGTGCCCGCGCTCGTCGAAGGAAAGCGTCGGGCGGACGATCACCCCGTGGCGATGGCAGGCCGTGCGGTGCAGCAGCGAGGTGACATGGCGGTGGTCGCGCAGGTTGTCGGCCGAGCGCCCGAAGATGGGGATGGCCGCGGTGGGGGAAAGTGTCAGCTCACGCGCCCCGCAGTTGGTCAGGACGACGCGCATCAGTTCGACCTTATCCACCCCTGTCGGGACGAAGGAGGTCACCTCGGCCCGCAACGCTCCGGAGGAATGCAGGCGGCTCACCGTCTGCCACAGCAAACCCGCCCGCAGGTTGACGGATTCATCGCCCCGGGCATTCTGTTCGGCGCTGTTCCCGGTGGCGGACCAGGGATGGCCGTCCAGCATCACCCAGAAATTGCGCGCCGCCCGGCTGTTGTGTAAATCCTCGACCGAGGCCGGAAGAAGCAGGAAGCTGTTCTGGTCGGCTTTGGCATCGCCATTAAAGGCAGGTGTGACGCATGAGACCATCCCGGCCTGATTGACCAAAGGCAGGAAAAGATAGCTGGTGCCCTGCGGATCATCCAGTTCGAATGTGCCTTGCTTGTCGATGAATCGCCAGCCGGACTGTGATGATGGTTTCATGGCGCCTCATTTTCTTCTCCCCTCCCCAGGATGGGGAGGGGAAGGGAGAGGGGTCAGGAGAAATAGATATCCATCGTCTTAATTTCCCCCTCCCGTACCATCGCCGCATACGGCGGGGGAACGGTACCGCCTTCCACCTCGAACGGCTCTTTCGTACACGGCACGATCCTGATTCGCTTGATGGTTATTCCCGGGGCAAAGGTATCCTTCCGTTCCGGGTTGTGATACGTGACGTCGCAGCTTCCCAGAAAACAAAACGAGAACGTGCCGTCTTCCCGGAACAACCAGCCGGGAAGGGCCGGGCGCAATTCCAGGACAAGCGCATCTCCATTCATGCGGAACGGCCGCGGTCCCGCGGTCATCCGCACCCACAGGCTGAGGAACTCGGCGGTCGCGCCGCTCAACCGCGCGACAAAACCGTTTCCGTGCAGGTCCGGATCGGGATGGGCGCTGGAAGCGATGAAGGAGGAGTTTTCCAACGGGCTGCGTCCGTAGGTCTCCGGATTCAGGAACGCGGGCAGTCCGGTTTTTAGATCGGCGAAAAATTCCTCATGCATGCCGGCGTGCAGAAGCTCGAGCAGATACTTGAACGCCATGTGCATCCAAATGGATTCATTTTCCAGCCAACCGGGGGTGAAGGCGCGCGCCCGCCCGATTTCATGCGGCCATGCTTCCAGGGTGGTATTCACCCGGTACATGCCGAGTTTCCGATCGAAGAGGCCGCTGTTCCGCACCCGGGCGTGAAGCCGGCGGGCTTCCTCCGGGGCGAGGGTCCGCATGCGCCGCACCGGCCCTTCCAGAAAAGCCGGCAGCACGGCGGGCTCGAACGCCGTGACCCGGATGAGCGGGCGCCCCTGCGGATCGGTTCGGCCGGCCGGATCGTAGGATTTTACCCGGTGGATGAAATACGTGGGCGGGAGACCGCCCGCCAGGGTTTCCGCCCGGTCGATAGCCTCCCGCAGCTTCCGGCGGACAGCTTCGAAGAATTCGAGCAGCTCGCCGCGTTCCGTCGCGCCGTCAAAACCCAGGCGGGTGGCTGCGCGGTAGGATTCCAGGGCGGTTGAGAGCCGGTCCCAGGCGGCGAAGGCGGTCAGATCTTCCTTTAATACGGATTGGATCGCGCGCAGCAGATCCGAACCCTCAACCGGCAATTCCACTTCCCGCTGCGTCTCCCCCACCACATCCGCCAGAAATTCGACCAGACGGAGCAGGGCATACGTTTCCGCCATCGAGGAGCCGAA
>CAZYSF010000240.1:0-5282 GCA_964649635.1 uncultured Anaerolineales bacterium
GGGTATAGAGGGTATACAGCAGCAGCTTTTCCTTCTTGGAGGCATTGATGATGTTGTGATAGGTGCCGGCCGGGACGATCGCCGCCTCTTCGGCCTTGACCAGGTGCTCTTCCTTTCCGTTGAGGATGAACTTGGCCTTCCCCTTTTCGATCCGGAAGAACTGGTCCACCTTCTCATGCACTTCGTTGCCGATCTCTTCCCCCCCTTGCAGGCACATCACCACCAGTTGGGCGTATTTCCCGGTGTAGAGCACCTGCCGGAAGAATTTGTTCTTTTCCGTCTGCTTCGCGATCGGTCCAAAATAGCCTGTCATGGATTGCCCTCCTTTTCGGGTCAGAAAACGGTTGCCTTTATTATATAGTCACGCCCCCGAAAAGACACGATCCCCCCATCCTTGCCCTCCAGGAAATACGAGGGGGGCCTCCGAAAACGGGCATGGATTTGTTGTTTGGTTTTCTTGGCGTCCTGGTGTCTTCGTGGTTCTATTTCCAGGGTTTGAAAAACAAAAAAAAACACCAAGTCAGTCACGAAGACACGAAGAATTCACGAACTCAATTCTTTTTTAGAACCACTTCGTATCCTTCAGATTTTTCTTCGTGTCCTTCGTGGAGTAAAAATGAAAAAACCTACATGATGTAGGTTTTCTGGTCGGGGCGGGCAGATTTGAACTGCCGACCTCACGGTCCCGAACCGTGCGCTCTAGCCGAGCTGAGCCACGCCCCGAAGGCCGGTATTATATCCTTCCCGTATCAGGCCGACAAGTAGGCGAATCCACCTCTTTTTATCCATGCCCGACCGAGAGAATTCAGTGGTATTTGCTGCATAAAGCACAAGGTGCACAAAATTACCTCTGTGCTTTTTGTGGCTTTTGTGGCAAAAATCCGATGCGGGGATCAGTGCGGCTTTTGGCCGTTGCCGTTGGTCTTCGGCTGGCGGGCTGGGAGGTGGAGGCAGAAGCGGCTGCCCTTGCCCTCCACGCTCTCCACTTCGACCTTGCCGTGATGCAGATCGGCCATGGATTTAACTACCGGCAGCCCGAGCCCTAGGCCCCCCTTGCGGCGGGTCATATGATTTTCCACCTGGTAGAAGCGCTCGAAGATCTTGCCCATCTTCGCCGCCGGAATGCCGATCCCGTCGTCCACCACCTCGAGGTCGACATACCCCGAGCGTTCCTTGGCGTCCGGTTCCAGGGCGCTCGCCGCGACCAGGATGTGGCCGCCGGTATCGGTGAAGGCGATCGCGTTGTCGATCAGGTTTCCGAGCGCCACCTGCAGCTTCTGCCGGTCGCCCTCCACCACCAGCCCGACCGGTTTGCACTCCGAATCCAGCGAGAGGTATTTTTCCCTGGCGGCCGGGGTGAATTTCACCACGACTTCGTCCAGGAGCTCCTTGACGGGGAATACCTGCAGGCTGAGCCGGGTCACGCCCTGATCCGAATGGGTCAGGCGCGAGAGCTCGTCCAGGATGGCTTTGAGGCGTTCGGCGCCGCGGATGATGACCGAGAGGTGCTCGGCCACATCGGGCGTGGCGCCATCCTGTAAAAAAGCCGCGTGCCCGAGGATCAGCCCGAGCGGCGTGCGCAATTCATGGGAGGCGATGGCGATAAAATCGCCCTTCATCTGGTCCAAGGAAGCCAGCCGCTCGTACTGGGTCTGGACCTGTGAAAGCAGCCGGGAGTTTTCGATGGCCACCGCCGCCTGCGCGGCAAGGGTCTCTAGAATGGATACGTCTTCTCCGGTATAATTTACCCCGCCGCGCTTGTTGAGAGCCTCCAGCACCCCGATCGGCCGCTCCCGGAACACAAGCGGCACCGCAAGCATCGAACGGGTGGCCAGACCGACCTGCTCGCCCACCGAACGATAGAGCCGCGGATCTTTGCTGCCCTCCTGTACCACGACCGGCCGCTTTTCTCGGAACACCTGCCCGGCGATGCTTCGGTCGATCGGAACCGTCATCGATTGCAGGGAGGTTTTCTGGAACCAGGGCGAGGCGGCGAAGCGGAGTTGCTGAATTTCCGGATCGTAGAGAAGCAGCGAGGCGACCTCGCTGTCGGTCAGCTCGGAAGCGACATCCACAACCGTTTGCAGAAGGGGTTCCAGGTCGAGGGTAGAGGAAAGCACCCGGTCGGTTTCGAGCAACCGTTCCAACCGGTGAATGCGGTCCGTGGGGGAATACAGCGGTGCAGTCATCTTCTCAAGCGAGAGGATTATAGCATGGCGAAATGGTGAAAAAAGAGTTAATTCAACATAAAAAAAAGAACAACCGCACTGCAAGCTCGCAGAATCCGGGATATCAACCGTCAAGAACTGGACGGCAGGCCAAGGGGAATTTCTCATCCCGCGAAAGCGGGAGAAAACGCAAGGAGGTTTCACACATGTCGGGTTCAGATAAGAAAGTCCGTGTGGCCATCATCGGCGTGGGCAACTGCGCGTCCTCGCTCGTCCAGGGCGTGGAGTTCTACAAGAACGCCGCCGATGACGAACGAGTCCCGGGGCTGATGCACGTCAACCTCGGGGGGTATCACATCCGCGACATCGAATTCTCCGCCGCCTTCGACGTGGTGGAGGGCAAGGTCGGGAAGGATCTCTCGGAAGCGCTGTTCGCTTATCCCAACAACACCATCAAGTTCAGCGACGTCCCACACAAGGGCGTCAACGTCGCGCGCGGCATGACTCACGACGGGCTCGGGCTGTACCTTTCGAAGATCCTCAAAAAAGCGCCGGGACCCACCGCCGACATCGTCGGGATCCTCAAGGACACCAAGACCGACGTGGTGGTGAGCTACCTGCCGGTCGGCTCCGAAATGGCCACCAAGTGGTACGTCGAACAGATCCTCGAAGCCGGCTGCGCGTTCGTCAACTGCATCCCGGTGTTCATCGCCAGCGCCCCCTACTGGCAGAAGCGGTTCGAGGAACGCGGCCTGCCGATCATCGGCGACGACATTAAAAGCCAGGTCGGGGCGACCATCACCCACCGCGTGCTGACCTCGCTGTTTGTGGACCGCGGCGTGATCATGGACAAGACCTTCCAGCTCAACTTCGGCGGCAACACCGATTTCCTCAACATGCTCGAGCGCGACCGGCTTGAATCCAAGAAGATCTCCAAGACCAACGCGGTCACCTCGCAGCTGCCGTACACAATCCCGGCCGACAACGTGCACGTGGGCCCCAGCGATTACGTCCCGTGGCTGACCGACCGCAAGTGGTGCTACATCCGCATGGAAGGCACCACCTTCGGGAACGTCCCGCTCAACCTCGAGCTGAAGCTCGAAGTGTGGGATTCGCCCAACTCGGCCGGCGTGGTGATCGACGCCGTGCGCTGCGCCAAGATCGCGCTCGACCGCGGGTTGAAGGGCGCGATCAACGCCCCGGCCTCCTACTTCATGAAGACCCCGCCGGTGCAATACACCGACGATAAAGCCCGCCAACTCACCGAGGAATACATCGCGGGGCAGTAGATGAAGGACCAGCGCCGTTTCATTGGCGAGCCGATTCAGACCGAGTTTTCCGGGCAGCCGCTTCTGACCAAGAAGAGCGGCTGCCCGGTTGCTTTCCGGTGGCGCGGGGAACGGTTTGCCGTCGCCGAACTGGTCGCGGAATGGCACGATTACGCGCGCCGCGGACGGATGGCGCTCAACATGACCCCCGCTCACGCGCAGGCCGCCTCGCGGCGCGGCTCGCGCGGCGTCGGCCGCGATTACTTCACCGTTAAAACCTCCGGCGACAGGGTGTTTACGATTTATTACGACCGCGCCCCGCGCAGCGCCGCGGACCAGGCGGGGGAATGGTGGCTGGTAAGCGAGGAAACCGAACCTGAGTCTGATAAAGACAGAGCCTGATCCGTAAAGAGTATCAAGAGCACCAAGTAATAAACGTCACCAGGCTGCCGAAATACGATCAGAGTGTCATTGCGAGCCTGCCCCCGTGGAGCAAGACTGCTCGCCTTTGCTCTATGAGCAGTTTTGATTGCGAAGCAGGGGGAGCGAAGCGACGAAGCAATCTGCTGATTCTCCCAAGAAAAGGGAGATTGCTTCGCTCCCGGAGCTTGCCCTGAGAACAGCGAGGGGGTCGCTCGTAATGACGCCAGGCGCTTTTTTTATCACCCTGGTAGATCATAACGGCATTCCGCCAAATCTTGCGCAAATTCTGACACCCTGTGTATGCACCCTGATTTCTTCGTGTTTTTTCGTGCTCTTCGTGGATTCTTCCCGGATTTTCCTGAAACATTAATGGTTATCCCCGAGGAAACACCCGTATAATCTTTTCGGTATTACAAATCCGAGCCGTTTACCCGGGAGGTTTTCCATGCATATTGTTACAGACAGCGGATGCGATTTAAACCTGACCGACGAAGAGCGCAAGGAACTGGGCATTCATGTAGTTCCACTTACCGTCACGCTGGGCAAAGATTCCTACCAGGAAGGTCCGCAGCTGGATGCCGCTTCTTTTTATTCCAAGCTGGATGCGGGAGGAATACTGCCCACCACCTCGCAGCCGTCCGCCGGCATGTTCGCGGAACTTTACCGGACTCTGGCGAAGACTTCCGAATCGATTCTTTCGATTCACATATCCTCAGGCTTAAGCGGGACTATGAATTCCGCGCTCGCGGGCGCCAAGGAAGTGCCCGAGGCCGATGTGACTTTCTTCGACACCAAAAACCTTTCGGTCGGTTCCGGCTGGATGGTGGAAGCCGCCGCGCGCGCCCTTAAGGCCGGCTGGGCCAAGGAACGGGTGTTGCCGTTCCTGGATAGAATCCGCGCGTCGACCGAGACGATCTTCACCCTCAAGGAATTAAAATACCTCATTCACGGCGGGCGGATCAGCCACATCAAAGGCCTGCTGGCAACTGTCCTGGATATAAAACCGATTATCGGCGTGGGGAAGGAAGACGGAAAATACACCCAACTCGGACAGGCGCGGACAATCTCCAGCGCCGTCCAAACCCTGGCGGGGATCATGCAAAAACGGCTATCGGCCCCCGGTCCGTACCGCGGCCAGGTGGTCCACGGCTTAAATCCGGAAGGGGCGGCGGATCTTCAAAAAGCCGTCACCGAACAACTGGCATGCTACTGGCTGCCCGTCAGCCGGCTTTCGCTCGTACTCGCCGCGCATACCGGCCGCACGTTGATCGGCGCGGTGCTTGCGCCGCGGACGGTTTTTGAGGGCGTGTCTTAATTCACGCCCGGCGCTTCACGCGCCGCCAGACCCCATCGCAGGAACAACCACGGCGCAAGGAAAACCATCCACCATCCCGCCAGCCCGTACCGCAGATATCGCAGCGCG
>CAZYSF010000241.1:0-5329 GCA_964649635.1 uncultured Anaerolineales bacterium
TTTTTATCGGCAGCTACCTGCGGCGGATCCAGCGGACGCCCTCCCGGCGGGTGGGATTCGCGGGCGCGGAATCCGCGCTGCACGGATTGTTCCCCGGACGGAGGTGGGTGGGGGATAAATTCCCCGATTATATTTGGAGCCTGAAGTATTTCGCCGGAAGCGGGAAAACCACCTGCGTCGTCATTTACCGCGATGCGCGCGACGTCGTCAATTCCACGCTGGAAAACGTGCGCACGGTATGGAAAAACAGGAGCTTTGTCCGGGCCTTCGATACGCCGGAGAAAGTCGCCGTGCGCTGGGTGAAATCCATCGAACTCATGGAAGCGTGCGCGGAGAAGATCGTTCCCGTGCGATACGAGCGGCTCATGTCGGAACCGGGCGCCGTCGCGGAGGACCTGGGGCGGGCGCTGGACGTCGACCCGGCCTGCTTCCCCGTGCACATCCTGCACAGGTCGAGCATCGGGAAGCACCGCGCCGGACTCGATCCGCAATCGCTTGCCGCGGTCGAAGAGATCGCGGGCGAAACCCTTGCGCGGCTCGGCTATTCCTAGGCGGAGGGATCAGCATGGCATTCATCATCGGCGGCCATCCGCGGTCCGGCACCACGCTTCTCTTTCAACTTTGCCGCGACCATCCGCAAATCGGCATCACAGGGGAGTTCCATTCTTTCAGCCGGATCGGATCCCGGATCCCGGTTTATGCCTCGGGCCTGCGATGGACATGGTTCGAAAGGCCATACCTGCGCAATATGAGCCGGAATGCCCCTTGGAAGCTCCGACTGCGCAGCGGCGCCTTTTTGTTGCGCTACCTGCTGTTCCTTTCGCTCCGGACGGGCGTCCGTCCTGTTCGCCCGGCGGAGATCGAAACCGTATTGCGGAGGCTTCTGCGGAAATCCGTCGTCGGGGATAAATACCCGCGCTACGTATTCCAACTGGACAGGCTTTGCGCTTTTCCCGACTTGAAACGCGTGATGCTGTACCGGGACGGGCGCGACGTCGTCAGTTCTTACCTGAAGAAGGACCGGGCGGCACCCAAATGGTTCCGCCCGTTGAAAACCGCGCGGGAAACGGCCGGGCATTGGGTGGAATCGGTGGAGGCGATCGAGCGGCATCGCTCGACGCTCTTTGTCATCCGGTATGAAGATTTCGTCCGCCAGCCCGCACCCATCATGGCGGCGATGGCTTCCTATCTCGGGGTCGATCCGGCCGGGTTCCGGACGGATCGAATCCACGACCGAAGCATCGGGAAGTTCAAAGCCATCCTCACGCGCGAAGAAATGAACGACGTCACGGCTGTCGCCGGCGGCACGCTGGGCCGGCTGGGGTATCTCTAGTCAGGGAAGGTTCCATGGCATTCATCATCGGCGGGCATCCCCGCTCGGGCACAACGCTGCTTTTCCGGCTTTGCCGCGACCATCCGCAGATCGGCATCACCGGCGAGTTTAAATGCTTCCAGGGGTTGGATTCCCCCCTTCTTGAATATTGGCGCTGGGTCCAAACCGATTGGCGGCATTTCAGCTTCTTCTGGCGAATCGGTTTTAAAGCCCCGTGGATTTTCAAGGTCGGAAGCGGAATCTTCCTCGCCCAATACCGCTGGCACCTTCAACGGATCGCGCCCGAGAGGGTCTCGGTTTCGGACGTGGAGCGGACACTGCAGCGTGTCCTGCATAAAAAAGTTGTGGGCGATAAATATCCGGGGTACGTCTTTGCGCTCCCCGCCCTCGTCCGGCAGCCGCTGCTCAAGCGGATCATCATCTACCGGGACGCCCGCGACGTTTCCAGCTCCTTCATGAACATGGTGCGAACGAAGTGGAAAGGCAGGAACTGGACGAAGGAATTCCGAACCCCCCGGGACGTCGCCCTTCAATGGGTGCGCGCCGTGGAAACCATGGAAAACACCAAGGAGCATTTGCTGGCGATCCGATACGAGGATCTGGTCCGGGAACCCCGGCCCGCACTCCGGAAGATGGCGGACTACCTGGGCGTGGATCCGGAGGGCTTCAATACCCGGAGAGTCCACACCGAAAGCGTCGGGAAACACGCAAATTTCTTATCGGAAGAGGAAATCCGGGGAGTACTCGAAGTCGCCGGTCCGGCCATGGAACGCTGGGGATACCTTTAATACGAATCCTCTCCGCCGCGGCAGATACGCTATAATTGCCCCTCGAACATCGGTCGTCGGAAAGTCACCGGGATGGAATTCACCTGTTCGCAAATTTCCAAGGCGTATGTGTCTTCCAACGGTCGGGTCACAGCGCTGCAAAACCTCGATTTGCAGGCGGGCATCCACGAATTCCTTTGTGTGGTCGGTCCCAGCGGATGCGGCAAGACCACCCTGCTGAAACTCATCGCCGGGATCCAATCCCCCTCCTCCGGATCCATCCGATTTAAAACGACGGCGCCGAAGCGCACTCCGCGCTGCGCGATGGTGTTTCAGGATCATGGCCTGTTCCCGTGGATGACCATCCTCGACAACGTCGCTTTCGGGCTCGAGGCGCAGGGGATCCCGGTCGAGGAGCGCCGCCGCAAGGCCGGCCGCTGGCTGCAGACGGTGGGACTGGAACCCTTTGCCCTCCATTTCCCGCATGAGCTTTCCGGCGGAATGCGCCAGCGCGCCGCGTTGGGGCGCGCGTTCCTCACCGACGCGCCCGTGCTGTTGATGGACGAACCCTTCAGCGCCCTGGACGCCCAGACCCGCCTGCTGCTGCAGACCGAACTGCTGCACTATTGGGCGGAGAAGCGCCAGACGGTCGTATATGTGACCCACGACATCGACGAAGCGATCATGCTCGGCGACCGGATTTTAATCATGAGCCGGCGGCCGGGGAAAATCCTCAAGGAGTACCGGGTTCCGCTTTCCCGGCCGCGGACACTGCGCGCCGCGGCCAATCCGGATGCGGTGGCCCTCAAATGGAAGATATGGAAGAAAATACAAGCCGAAGTCGAAGCGCGGGACTAAACAACCGGGAATCCATTGCGCATGCGGGCTGGGCGGAACGCCTGGCTCCGGCGCTGCTGGTCCTGGCCGGATTGGCGGCCTGGGAACTCGCCGCGCGGGCCGGGTGGATCAGCACCCTGTTCTTCCCCGCTCCATCGTCGATCGCCGGGACCCTGGCGGCCTGGATCGTCAGCGGCGAATTGGCGGTGAACCTTGGCGCCACCCTGTACCGGTTTGGCGCCGGGTTGGCGGCAGGCGGCGCCGCAGGATTCGCCTTCGGATTGGTGTTGGGATTATCCGGACGGCTGCGGCGGATACTCGATCCGCTGGTCAGCGGGTTGTACTCGCTTCCCAAGCTTGCGCTGTTCCCGTTGTTTCTGATCTTCTTCGGCCTGGGGGATTCCTCGCGGATCGTGCTGATCGCGCTGGCGGCGTTCTTCCCGATGCTGATCAACACCATGGGAGGAGTCCAGCAAATCAACCCGGATTATCTGGAGATCGCCCGCAGCTACGGAACCTCCCGCGGCCTCCTATTGCGGCGGGTGGTTTTCCCCGGCAGCCTTCCATCGGTTCTCTCCGGCCTGCGGCTCGCCGTGGGAACCTCCCTGATGATCACCGTCGCCGTCGAATTGATCAACGCCCGGACCGGATTGGGAGCGGTGATCTGGATGGCCTGGCAGACCCTGCGAACCGAGGTGTTGTACGTCGCCCTGCTGGCGACAGCCACGCTCGGGATCACCAGCCATGTACTGCTGGAATTCCTTTCGCGGCGCCTGATCCCCTGGCAGATGGAGCGGGGGAAGGAATTGCCGACGAAAGCCATTCTGGAAATCTAATTCCCTGAAAAAAAGAATTCCAAGGAGGAATATCATGTCGATTGCAGCAAGAGGTCGATCCATCGCGCTTCGTTCCATCCTCGCCGCCGTGCTCGGCTTGCTCTCGGCCGGCTGCGCCGCCAACGTCACGCCGGCGGCGCTCCAGAAAACGAAGGTCGGGATTGTGTCATACATCACCTTCTCGCCGTTCTTCATCGCCAAAGAGGAGGGATTCTTCTCCGAACAGAACCTCGACGTGGAATTGGTGCCGTTCGAAAACAGCACCCTGATCATGCCGGTGCTGGAACAGGGCCAGTTGGACGCCGCGGGCGACGTCCCTGTCGCCGGCCTGTTCAACGCCATCAACCAGACCGGGAATATCAAGATCGTCGCCGACCGGGGATCCCTATCCGCCGGCGGTTGCGACTACTTCGCGCTCCTGGCTTCGACGGATTGGATGGCACAGAACCCGACCCCGACCGCGGAGAATGTCCGCGGAAAACGGATCGCCCTTGACATCAACTCCGTCCAAGGTTACCTGACCGATAAATTCCTCGCGACCCTTGGATTAACCCTCGCCGACATGGACGCCCAGTACATTCCGCCCCCCAGCATGATCGAGGCGGCAAAGAACGGATCGGTGGATTTCATAGTCACGGCCGAACCATGGGTAACGCGGCTTACAGATATCAAGCATATGGCCGTCCTGACCGGTTTTCAGAAGGTCGTCCCCGGCTCCCAGGCAGGCTTCCTGAACTTGGGACGCCGGTTCTCAAAGGACGAACCGGAACTCGGCGAGCGTTTTGTAACCGCCTACCTGAAGGGCGTGCGGCAGTACATGGAGGGGAAGACCGACCGCAACCTCGAGATCGTCGCCCAATACACCAAACTGCCCGCGGAGCTTCTCAAGCGGATTTGCTGGCCGGAAATGCGGCTCGACGGCGGGGTCAATCTGGACACCGTCATGGATTTTCAGGACTGGGCGATAGCGAACGGGCAGCTGGACAAAGCCGCTCCCATGGATGCGATCTGGGATCAGCGGTTCGTCGACTTCGCCAACAAGAAATTGGGATAGAAAGTGCTAATTCCATTTCGTCCGGAAGAAATCGAAGGGAACATCGGCCGGCGGTTCCACGAAGTAGCCCGCCGGATTCCCGGCAATCCCGCCATTCGGACACCAGAGGCGGCAATCTCCTTCGCCGAACTTGACGCCGCCTCGGACCGTCTCTCGCGTCTGCTGCTTCGACGCCGGGGCGCCGGGGAGGAGCCGGTCGCCCTGCTCCTGGAAGAAGGCATTGAAGGCTGGGCGGCGCTGTTGGGAATCCTGAAGGCCGGAAAGAGCGTCGTCCTGCTTCCCCCGGATTTTGAAATCCCGCGCCTGACTGCGATCTGGAAGGACGCCGGTCAGCCGCCGATCCTGACCAATCGGGATAACCGGCCCCTCGCCGAATTGTTCTCCGCCTCGCCCGAATCGATCATTCCGGCCGAGGAATCCGCGCCGGATTCCGCGGACCTTCCGGTGCCGCGGACGGGCCCGGATTCGCTGGCGGTGATCTCGTACACCTCCGGCTCGACCG
>CAZYSF010000242.1:0-7653 GCA_964649635.1 uncultured Anaerolineales bacterium
TCGGACTCGTGCTCGGATCATCCTTGGGTGCCACGGTGCTCTCGCCCTGGCTTGGGAATTGGCGCCACGCGATGTTTTTCCTGGGCGCGCTGGCCGCGCCCTTCGCCGCGCTCTGGCTTTTCCTCGATCCGCTTCCCGGGCGTACCGCGGCGGCCGGCGGGGTGACCGCGGTTCCCATGCGGCGGGCGCTGGCCCATGTCGTGAAGCAGAAGGAATTATGGCTTCTGGGATTAACCTTTCTCGGGATCGGCAGCTGCCAGCAGGGGATCGCGGGATATCTGGCCCTCCATTTGCGCGGCATCGGGTGGCCCGACGCCGGCGCGGATGCCGCCGTCTCCCTGATCTACGCGGCCAGCCTGCTGCTGATCCTCCCGATCGGGCTCCTCTCCGACCGGTTGGGTTCCAGGAAAACGGTTCTGATCGGAGCGCTGATCGCGATGGCGGCCGGCAGCGGGTTGCTCTCGGCGGCCGGGGGCTCGGCCGTCTGGGCGGCGGTCGTTCTCGCGGGGATGGCACGCGACGGATCGGCGGCGCTCGTCCTGACGATGGCGGTCGAGGCCGGGGAGGTCGGACCGGTCTACGCCGGCACGGCAACCGGCTTCGTGTTGACATTCTTCTTTCTGGGCAACCTGATTTCGCCCCCGGTCGGCAACAAACTGGCGGAGATCGCGCCCGGCGCGCCGTTCGTTTTCTGGGCGGGTACCGCGGCGCTGGGGATCGTCAGCCTGCTCTTTATCCGATCCAGATCCCACCTGACGCCGCTTCAGGATATTGTACCGACGGCCTGATGCGGGATATCCCAAACCCAAGATCGGCTGACGGCCGTCATTCCCGCGGGTTCTCAGCGGGAATCCAGTGCAACACCCCGTACCAATAACAAGGTACCCATCGATGCCTGCTATCTAACCCGCGGGTATGACTATCCTGTCACGGGGAAAACCAACTCAGAGATTCATTGATAAAATCATCCGTGTAAACAAACCTCGGGCGCACCACCCGCGTTCGTGACGGCAGCCTCCGCCGTCCAGGAGAACCGCATGAAAACCATCCGATGGGTCTTTTTACTCAGCGCCATCATCGCCGTTATCAGCATCGGGGGCGGCTTGTATGGGGCCATCCGGGAGACGGATTGGTCCGGGATCGGCGAGATGAGCATCCCCCGGATGCTGGAATCGGGCGAGATCATCGCGATACCCATCATGATCGTCGTCCTGGGCGTCGTCCTCGCCACCCTCTGGCATTTTTACCGGATCATCTCCCCGCCCCAAATCAAGAACGGGGTCACCGCATCGGCCAAAGTCCTGAAGGTCTGGGATACCGGCACCACCATCAACGACAATCCGCAAATCGGCTTGCTTCTGGAAGTCGCGCCGTCGATGAGCGCATCCTTCCAGGCGGAGGCTAAAACCATTGTTTCCCGGTTGAACGCCGCGCTCGTCCAGCCCGGGATCACCGCCACGGTGATTTACGACCCCCAAAAACCGACGCACATCCAGGTCACGGAAGTGCATGTCGAAAATCCGGCGGCGGGAAATGCAGTGGCGCGGATGGAAGAGCTGGAACAGCTGCGGGACCGGCGCCTGATCAGCGAGGAAGAATACCAGGAGAAGCGCAAGCGGATCCTGAACAATCTCTAGCAGGGTGTTGAAAAAGGCGTTGAAGGTGGTCGAGTAGCGGTTTTTGCGTATCGAGACCACCGGTAATTTGGCGCGGTCTCGATACGCCCGCAAAGAACGCGTGCTACTCGACCAGCTTTTTTTCAACACCCTGCGAATGCCTCCGCGGCGGCTCAGGCGTCCTTTTTTTCGCGGTTCTGGCATGCGCCCGATGGATCGGGATCCTTGCGCACAGCGCGGATGAAGGATCGTAACCATTCGCAGAATTCCTTGCGAGGTGCCCCATGAAAGTTCTCGGAATATCCGGAAGTCCCAACCTCAACGGCAACACGGCGTTCGCCGTCCGGCATGCGCTGGAGGTCCTCGAGAAGGAAGGGGCTAAATGCACTTTCCTTTCTCTGGCAGGGTTGGAAATCCACCCCTGCACCGGTTGCTGGGCCTGCCAGAAAGAACGCCGGTGCCGCTACGACGACGACATGACCGGCATCCTCGCGGCCCTGCGCGCGTGCGACGGGCTGATCCTCGGATCGCCCGTGTACTTCGGGATGGTATCCGGCACCCTGAAGAACATGATGGACCGCACGGTGCCCCTCCGGCCGGCTTACGATCAGGATTTGGAACTGTCCGGCAAGGTCGGCGCCGGGATCGCCTGCGCCGGATTCCGCAACGGCGGCCAGGAGACCACCCTGCAGAACCTCCACACCTTTCTGCTGCAGCAGAACATGCGGGTGGTGAGCGACGGCCGGGGGTACAGCCATGCCGGCGGCACGATCATGGGCAGCGCCAAAGACGACTCGCTCGGCCTGCGCACGGTGGAGAACCTGGCGCGGAATATGTTCCATATGCTGAAGCACGGCGCGTTCGTGAAAAGTTGAATCCACGAAGCCCGCCCCGATTGGGCGGGCCGGGGAAGGGCACGAAAAATATTACTATCAGGTTGTTGAAACAGTCTGAGGATGTCATTGCGAGCCTGCCCCCGCGGAGCAAAACTGCTCGCCTTTGCTCCTTGAGCAGTTTTAATTGCGAAGCGGGGGCGACCCCTTCGTTGCCCCCACTCGCGAATTCTTCGCATCGGAAAAACACCGATGCTTATCGCTCCCATCGCTTCGCAATCATCCCCGCTCTTGAAACAAACCCGAGCAGGGATGCTCCGCGAGGGCGGGCGGAGGGCAAGCACTCAGGGCAGGCTCCGGGAGCGAAGCCTGTCCTGTGATCTGTCAGGGCAATCTCCCTTTTCCAGGGATAATCAGCAGATTGCTTCGTCGCTTCGCTCCTCGCAATGACATGCTGATCGTTTTTCAGCAGCCTGTTAAGATTAATCCGTGCGCTTCGGACCTGCTTCGTGCGCTTCGCGGATTCCTTTTTAGCGTATGCCTGCCCGGCCTTTTTTAAAGCGGCAGTTCGATCATCTCAAACCAGTATTGTCTCAGGGTCCGCAGGATATCCAAATAACCGGAATATTTCAGCGGCTTGAGGATTACGCTGTTGGCTCCCAGGTCATATGTCCGAAAAACATCCTCTTTGGATTTTGAGGTCGTGAGGATGACGATCGGGATATGCCGCAGGCGCGGATCGGACTTGATGTCTTTCAGCGCCTCGCGCCCGTCCTTCTTGGGCATATTCAAGTCCAGAAGGATCAATCCGGGGTATGACAGGGTCGAGGTCGACTTGTACTTGCCGCGGTGGTAGAGGTAGTCCATCAAATCCTCCCCGTCCTCGACGAAGTGGATCTCGACCAGAGCGTGGGTTTCCACCAGCGCCTCCTGGATCCACTGGCGGTCATCCGGATCATCCTCGGCGATTAACAAAATCGGGGGGCGTTTGTCTAGGTTCATGGCTTGGTCTCGTTGGAATGATGGACTTTCAGGGTCACGATGAACGTGGACCCCTGCCCGGGTTGGCTGTTGGCGGTGATTTCGCCGCCATGGCGTTCGGCGATCCGCCGGCAGATACTCAAACCGATGCCGGTGCCTTCATATTCCTTGCCGCTGTGCAGGCGCTGGAAAGGCTGGAAAATCCGGTCGAGATATTTTTCATCGAAACCGATGCCGTCGTCTTCCACAAATATCTGGCAAAGGGCTTCGGCATTGGGGGTTTTTACGGAACGGGGCTTGGCATCCAGGATCCGGCCAAACACTGTGATCTGCGGTTTTTGTTCCGGCTGGTGGAATTTCAATCCATTCAGGATCAGGTTCTGCAGCAACTGCCGCATCTGAGCCGGATCGGCTTCCACGACCGGCAACTCGCCGATGACCACGCTGCCGCCGACCTGGGCGATGCGTTCTTCCAGGTCGGCCGCCACATCTTTGGTCACCTTGGCCAAGTCCACCCGGACAAACGGCTGGCCCTGCGTCTCCACCCGTGAAAGGCTCAACAGATCCTCGATCAATTTCTGGGAACGGTTGGCGGCAATCCGCATGCGATCGAGGTAGCCGCGGCCTTCGTCGTTCAGCGATTCCCCGTACAGCGTGTTGAGGCGGTCCCCGAGAATCTGAATCTTGCGCAGGGGTTCCTGCAGGTCATGCGAAGCCACCGAGGCGAATTGCTCCAGCTCCTTGTTGCTGCGCTCGAGCGCTTTCCGTTCGATCTGATATTGCTCGGCCTGTTTGCGCGCGGTGATATCCCGGACAATGCCGCGCAACCCCGTCATTTCGCCCATCACGCTCCGGCTGAGCAGGGCGGAAGTCTCCACGAAACGGCTGGATCCCTCTTTGGAACGGATTTTGTACTCAATCCCATGGACGGCTCCGCCAAGCTCAAAGGCGGCTTGATAGGCTTGTTTCACCCGCTCGGCATATTCCGGATCTATGAACTGCTGGAAATTCGAACCCAGGATTTTATTTTTGGGGGCGTGGATGAGATCGGCCAGGGCATCGTTGACGAACGTGTATCGCCCATCCATGTCCAGCTCGTAATAGCCTTCTTCGATGTTGTCGAGCAGGGTGCGGTATTTCTCCTCGGACCGCCTCAGTTCGGTGAACAGGCGGGCGTTTTCTATGGCATTGGCCAGCTGGTCGGCCAGTATGCGCAGCGCCGTCACGTCCAGGTCTGAGAAGGCGGCCACCTGCCGGCTTTGGGCGGTCACCGCGCCGATGACCTTCCCGCGCGTGCGAAGAGGGATGACCGCCTCGGAGAGCGTATCGGGCAGGAGCGGATTGGGGATGAAGGTGTCGTCCCTGCCGACATCCAGGATAACCCACGGCTCCCCGCTGACCACACACTTGCTGACGAGGGAATTGGAATCCACTTCGAACAAATGACCGCGGCGGAGCATTTCCCGGCCCGCCTCCCCGGTGCCGGCCCGCAACATGGCCCATCGTCTGCTTTCGTCCGTCAGGAACAGGCCGACATAATAGAGGTCAAACCGTTCGCGAATGAGTTCCACGGCCGTCGTCACAAGGATATCCAGGTCGAGGATCGACGTGGTGACTCCGGCCAGGCTTGCGGCGACTTCCATCTGCAGCGAATAGCGGCCGAGAGTCCGCTGCAGGGCGCTGCGGATGCGTTCCTGCTCATTCAGAATCGCCTGACCCCGGCCCCGCATGAACCCCTGGATCACCGCATGAAGGTATTCATCAATGGCGCGAATGGCGGGGACAACCGGTTCGTGGCTGATCTTGGAGAGGAAAAACTGCCGGGTGGCTTCCCCCAGGCCGAGCACGCTCTCTTCACCCAGCCCGGCCTCGCAAAGATCCGCGCCATGCCGGACCGCCTGCTCCCGATCCGGCTGCCTCAAGTAGCGCAGCAGATCGTCGCTCTCGTCGGCGGCAAGCTGCTCCAACCGGTTCGGCCGAAGCTCGGAACGGTTGGTAAAAATCGACTTGCGCAGCATTCGCCGATACAGGTCGATCAGATCCGAATGATCGGATTCCAGCCTGGACAGCAGATCTTCGCTCGAGCGTGCCGCCTCTCCATTGTGGGCTTTTGACATATTCCGGATGGAAACCCTTCTGCGGTTGACCGGGCTTTCACGGCTGGCCGGGGGGTACCCGCAGGCATGACGGTCACAAGCGAGTCATCCCCGCGTCATTGTTCGTCATCCCCGCGCGCGTCATTGTTCGTCATCCCCGCGCGCATTATTGTTCGTCATCCCCGCACGGTTTCAGCAGGGATGACGAGCGCTGGTCTGCGGTTTAATGATGGGTCATTGCCCGGTATGGCCCGGTTCCGGGGATCATTTGATCAAATACCCTCCGTAACCGCCGCCCCCCGGGCCGGCCGATTTCAGATCCTCATCCGTCATGAAGGACTTGTCCAGCCCGTGCCAGTCGAGGAAGGCCACAAAACCTTCCTCCAGCCGCCAGGGCTTCAGCATTTCGATATATTTTTCTTCCGGGCGGTAATGCACAGGCGTTCCCATCTGCTTGTAGAATTGGATGAGTTTCAGGATGCCGGGAGTGGCATTATCCTCACTCTTGATCCCGCCCTGGGCGTTGAAGGCCCAGACGCTTTTCTTGCCGCCCCAGTCATACAAGGTGCGGGCCAGATGGATGATATCCCCGTCCTCCAGGAACGTGCTCAATCCCCAGGTGATGAATGCAACATCGCGCCGGCCCTTGAGGATATCCTGCACTTCCGGCCGGTTGAGCAATTCTTCGGGATGGCGGGCATCCGCATGGAAGTAATAAACATTTTCGACGCCTTTGAGGATCTCCTTTCCATATTCCACCACCACCGGGTCCCAGTCCGAGTAAATAATGGTGGTTCCGGGGATGGCGGCGACATGGAGATGATCATTGGTCGGCAATCCGGAGGCAAAATCGATGATCACTTCAAATCCACGCTTTTTCGACAACTCCGCCGCCAGATCCTGCAGGCACCAGCGCTGTAAACGCATGGACTTCGGGAGAAAAGGGAACATCTGCACCAGTTGCCCCGCGGCCAGCCGATCGACTTCGAAGTTGTGGCTGCCCCCCAGCAGATAGTCGTAAATGCGCCCGGCGCTGGGCTTGCTGGTATCCGTGATGCTGTCTTTTTGCATAGTCAATTCTCCTGGTTGGGTTGGGGAAAGACAATATTCCGCCGTCATCAGCCTCGGTCCGCCAAGGCGGCAGAAATGGCCCTCCCTCGGAAGGAAAGCCGCCTTAAAAAGCCGTTTGATCAGCCTGCGGCTAAGAGGCTGTAAGCCGACATCCTTGCCGTAAAAAGTATAACAAGCCCCCCTTCCAGTTGTCCACGCCATCAGGCATGTATTTCCCCTGAAATTGGACACTCCTTTCCTCGATTCGGCTGTTAATCCGCTTCCCGGCATGGTGGGACGGCGGCTCAGGATTTAACGGCCTGGGCTTTACGGACGTTTTCCTGCTCCTCCCGGGTTTTACGGCTTGAGGAGACAGACCGGCATCCGGTTTGGGCATTCCACCCGCCCGGCGAGCCCGCCAACCTTTCCAAGCCGATGCCGGCGGGGACCGCCCAGGATTCCACGAAGAACACGAGGGGAAACCTGAAGAACACAAAGAAATTAATATTTTATAATCCTTCGTGCGCTTCCGGTTTTTCCTTCGTATGCCTTCGCGGATTCCAGAATAGGAGCAGACCATCATGAGCGAACACGGGAAATTAGACCTGGGAATCGATCTCTCCAAACCCATGACCCACGACGAATACCATGCCTGGTGGAACCGGCTGGCGCGGATCGAGATCCGGATGATCGGGAAGCACGGGGAATGCAAACACAACCTGGGGGACGTTTTCTATTATGAAAATCCCTACAAGCGGCCCGAAGGCGTGTGCACCGCGCTCCTGCACGTGATCGATCTTTATACCTGGCGGGCGGCGATGGGCTTTCCGTCGTGGAACGAGGAGGACCCGCGCGTGCACCGGATCCACTGCCCGGATCACACCGGGACGGTCTGGGCGGTGCGGCGGGTGGATTCCACGAAGGACACGAAGTAAAACCTGAAGAACACTAAGCAATATTTTAATATCCTTCGTGCGCTTCCGATTTTGTCTTCGTGTCCCCCGGCCTACCCCAACCGGGGCAGGCTTCGTGGAGAGAATGGACGTGATTATGAAATATAAACACACCAATATCATC
>CAZYSF010000243.1:0-3121 GCA_964649635.1 uncultured Anaerolineales bacterium
TCCTTTTCAAGCGATGAGGGGTTTCTCGTCAGCGCCATTGCTTCCTCGCCGGCGAACTCGATCCGCAGTGGCTCCCCGCCTTCGCCCAGGACCGCCGCCGCCAAGACGCTGACCCGGTCGCCCGCGTACACCGCGCCGGACGGATGCACCGGCACGCTGATACCCTGCGTTACCTGCCAATCCACCGGCAGCCGGGTCCGCTGCGGGCGGTAGGGAGCCGCCAGGGCAAGCACGGCAACCGTGATTCCCGCAAATCCTGCGGTATATGCCGCTTGTCGGGCTTTCATCCGGCGGATTATACTTTCCAACGCTCACACTTTGGTATAATCCCGCCACCTGACTAGACCCTCCGGAGGCCAAAAGCTACCGGTAAGGCGACCTGCAGGAAGAAAAGGAAGCAGAGTCATGCCACTCCCAGCGCAAGAGAAACAGAAGGTTATGAGCCAGTTCTGCCGCAAAGAAGGCGACACCGGCTCGCCCGAGGTGCAGATCGCGCTGATCACCGCGCGCATCACCCAGCTCACCGAGCATCTCAAAAAGAACAAGCACGACGAATCCTCGCGGCGCGGATTGTTGCGCCTGGTCGGCCAGCGGCGCCGCCACTTGGCCTACCTGGGCAAAACCGATCCCGACCGGTACCGCGCGATCACCGAGAAACTCAAGCTGCGCCAGACGCAGCAGTAAATCACGGCGATTGAAAACGCCTCTCCGAACGGAGAGGCGTTTTTCATTTAACCCTCGGCTTCTTCGCCGGGAACCGCAGCCACGTCCGGCTCATCCGGCTTGCGGTCCAGGATCTGCATCGCCAGCCCGACGACCTTGGGCCGCGAATGCGGCTCGCCCTTGTCGTCCTGCCAGTGATCGGTCCGCATGCGGCCTTCGACGTACACCAGCTTGCCCTTGGAGAGGTACTGGTGGCAGATCTCTCCCAGCTTCCCCCACGATTCGACGGTGAACCATTCGGTTTCCTCCTTGGGCTCCCCGGCCCCGTTTTTCCACCGGTGGTTGACCGCCATGGAGAAGGAACACACCTTCTTCCCGGATGGAAGCTGGCGCAATTCCGGATCCTTCCCCAGATTGCCGATTAATTGAATACGATTCAGTGCTGGCATATATCCCCCTTAGGTTTTTTCGGGCCTTGGCCCGGATTTGATGCCGCGCAATATATCACGAGTGCCGATTCTCCGCAACTGTCAAGCCGCTGAGTTCTATCCTATCCTCCTCTCCCCAACCCCTCTCCCCTTTCCCCATAAGCCCTGGTGCTTTTCCGGGGCTGAGGCGGGGAGTGGGGGTTAGGACAGGGCAGAATGGATGGAGGTGGAGGTTAGCGGGCCAAGGGATTAGGCTAAAAGCCCGCGCGCACAACTCCCAAGAACAATCCGCGGCCGTCGTCTATCGTCCATAGCAGCACTTCAATCCTCCCCCGTTTATCGCTCTTGCTCTTCTGCTAAACGGGGGAGGACAAAGGAGGGGGTAAAAATCCTCCCCCGTTTACCGCACTTGCTTTTTGGTAAACGGGGGAGGGAAGGGAGGGGGAGGCGATGGTCAATGGTCTATGGTCGATCGTCGCACTTCAATCCTGCCCCGAATCATTCTTGTACGATGCCTCGTCGGTCGGGGTCTTCCCGGACGGATCGAACACGTACACCCAGGTGCCTTCCGGCGCCCAGTCGAACAGCCAGCGCCCGTCCGCCACCGGGACGTTCACGCACCCGTGCGAGTGCCGCGCGCCCAGGTTGTTGTGCCAGTATTCGCCGTGGATCGCGCGGTCCCGGTCGTAGTACATCACCCAGGGCACATCCCCCACATAGTAATAATCCGATTTATCCGGTTCGAACGCGCCGCTCATCGTCTGCATCTCGTATTTTTTCTTGACGTGGAAAACGCCCGGGCGGGTCCAGAAGCCCGGCGTCCCCGAGGCGGTCAGCGTCGCCAGGACCATCCGGTCCCCGTCGAACGCTGAAAGAGTCTGCTCGAACAGGTTGACGCTGATCCACTTCACGCCCGCGGGAATCTCCGCCGGGCGCGCCACATCCGGGAACACCACGCCCACTTGTGTCTGAAGCACCCACTGGTTGATCCCGATCATGTACCAGGTTTCTTTCTCGGTCTTGAATGTGTCGAAGATCTGAACCGGCGTGTAGCGCCGGTAATAGGGCGCGGCCTGATCCATCGGCCCGCCCGGTGCCCGCGCCGGGTACAGCCCCCCGTAGGGGATCACCCAGCCGAACGGCCGGTCGGGGTTGGCGGTAAGCACAAGCCCGCTGAATTGGTTGGAAGTGGAGATCGGCGTCACCTCGTCCCCGCGGACGATCCACCCTTCGCCCGTACGGTAGAAGGTGCTGCCATCCTGTGTGATCACCTGGGTGATCGAGACGTATACAAATCCCTTGATCAGCGAATGGTGCTTGCGTCCGGAGACGGCATCGTCGACGCTGGCGTAGAACGCCAGCTCCGTATCCCCCCCCACGCGGCCGTATCCCCGGTCCAGAAGCGCAAGCGCCGGATCCTGCGGTAGTGCCGGTATCCCGCGCTGCGGCAGCAGCCCTTTCTGCCAGTAATCCACGCGCTGCGAAGCCGGGCCTTCCGCTGCGCACAGGTCCGGATTCTCCATCTGCATTTCCACCGTGCACAATTCGCCTTCGCTCTCGGCCGCTTCCGCGCGCGATCGGATGGTCGTTCCGGCCAGCGCGGCGATCAGGAGGACCGGCGCCAGGATCCACGCGGTCTTCCCGGGTATGATTTTTATCAGCGGAAGAAATTTTTTCATCATTAGCATTCGCCGGATTTCCACGCTCGGTTGCCGCCCGGTTCCTTCAACCCGCCGGACACGCCGGGTGGGGCCAATGATACCGCTTTACGCGCGGGGTCCGCCATCCCATGAATATCATCATGAAATAAGGCGGATTCCGGGTTTCGGCTTTTTCCCGCCGGCCTTTTTACGGCCGGCTCTCCAGCACCACCGCAATGTCCTCGGTCCCGCCGCCGCGGTAGACCGTGAAGCGCACGCTGTCTCCCGGGGCCGCGTTCAGCACAATATAGGAGATCATCTCCGCGAAGTTGCGGACTGTCTGCCCGTCGATCGCCAGGATCAGGTCTCCGCCTTTCAGCAATCCTTCCA
>CAZYSF010000244.1:0-7513 GCA_964649635.1 uncultured Anaerolineales bacterium
GCACCCGGCCGGCGGCCAGCGCGACCATGATCACGATCACCCCGACGTACACACCGACGGCGGCTTTCATCCCGGCCGATAGCGCCGCCCAGAGATAGGCCAGGATAGATCCGCCGATAAACGCAAGCGGGATCACGGGCCACCAGAAGACACCGGCCGGTGTGCTGCTGAGAAAGGCCAGCGCGTAGCAGATGTGGGTGATCAGGAAACTGACCAGCGCCTTGAGGAAGTGGCGCCGCGAAAGCATTTCCCAAATGTCGCCGAGCAGCGAGAAGAGCAGGCCGGCACCGACCGCGAACGCATACACCTCCTTAAGAAAGCCGCCCGGGATTATGGAAATGAGGAATATCAGGATGGTGGTCAGCGGCTTGCAAATGTAGATCAGCGTCCGGCGCGGCGGGCGGAGGTAGTAACCGAGAATCGTCAGGCCGGCGGAGACAAGGGCGGCGAGGGAGATAAACGGGAGTAGCGAGTTCCAATCCAGAATCATTTGATTGTCATCTTGAAGCCGAACGCAAGGCAGCCTGTCATCCTAAGGCCGAACGCAAGGCAGCCTGTCATCCTGAGGCCGAACGCAGTGAGGCCGAAGGATCTGCTTCTATCACCTCTGAGTTTTTATTAGCCACATAGGACACAAAAACCTATTCTCTATTTTCTTTGTGCCCTTTATATTCTTTGTGGCTGTATTTCTTGGGGGCATGATTTCCACCACGTGCGGCACCCGCTCGACCAGGTCCGCCAGAGATCCTTCGGACGCGGAAAACGCGTCCTCAGGATGACAAATGGGCAGGGACCGCGTCCTCAGGATGACAAATAGGCAGGGACCGCGTACTCCGGATGAGAGATTGGCAGGGACCGCGTACTCAGGATGAGAGATTGGCAGAGGCCGCGTTCTCAGGGTGACAACCTCCAACGGAATTCCGCCCTCACCCCCTCACCTGACTTTTCCCTCGCTGCGCTCGGGACATGTGTCAGGAGAGGGGGCTGGGGGGTGAGGCCCAATCCAGCGTCCGGGTGACGGCTTTTTTCCAGCCGGCGAAGAGGCGGTCGCGCTCGGCGGCCGCCATCCGCGGTTTCCATTCTTTGTCCATGCCCCAGTTTTTTCTCAATGCGTCGAAATCCTCCCAGAAACCGATCGCCAGACCGGCGGCGTAAGCCGCCCCCAGGGCGGTCGTCTCGGCCACCTTCGGCCGGATCACCGGCACGTCCAGGAGGTCCGCCTGGAATTGCATCAGCAATTCGTTCCGCACCATCCCGCCGTCGACCTTGAGCGCCTTCAGCTGAACGCCGGAATCTTTTTCCATCGCGTCCAGCACTTCCCGGACCTGGTAGGCGGTGGCTTCCAATGCGGCCCGGGCGATGTGCCCCTTGTTGATAAAACGCGTCAGCCCGGCGATCACCCCGCGCGCATCCGACCGCCAGTGCGGCGCATACAACCCGGAAAAAGCCGGGACGAAGTAGATCCCGCCGCTGTCTTCGACCGAGCGCGCCAGTGTTTCCACGTCGGGCGCCTGTTGGATCAGGCCGAGGTTGTCGCGCAGCCATTGCACCAGCGCCCCGGCGATCGCGATCGATCCTTCCAGCGCGTAAACCGCTTTTTGCCCTCCGATCCTGTACCCCAATGTGGTTAGAAGGCCGCTCGCACTCGGCACCGGGCGTTCGCCCATGTTCATCAGCATGAAGCAGCCGGTGCCGTAAGTGTTCTTGGCTTCGCCGGGATTGAAACACGTCTGCCCGAACAGCGCCGCCTGCTGGTCGCCCAGGTCGCCGGAGATGGGTATGCCCGACAGGAGGGGCGATCCATGGGTCGCCCCTACAAGACCATATACTTCCGATGAAGAACAAATCCGCGGCAGCATGGCGCGCGGGATGCCGAGCAGACGGAGGAGCTCGTCATCCCAATCCAGCGTCTCCAGGTTCATAAGCTGCGTGCGGGATGCGTTGGTGACGTCGGTGACATGCACGCCGCCGGTGAGGTTCCAGATGATCCAGGAATCCATGTTCCCGAACAGCCATTCGCCGCGTTCGGCCTTCCGGCGCGCCTCGGGATCGGCATCCAGGATCCATTTGATCTTGGGGCCGGAAAAGTAAGTTGCCAGCGGCAGGCCGGTTTTTTCCCGCAGGCGGTCCGGCCCGCCCCCGCGCGCCAGTTCGCCGCAGATCGCATCGGTGCGCGTATCCTGCCAGACGATCGCGTTGCAGACGGGATTGCCGGTGGATTTTTCCCACACGACGGTTGTCTCGCGCTGGTTGGTGATCCCGATCGCGGCGATATCGCCGGGGGCGATTTTTCCTTTTTCGAGCGCGCCCTGGATCACCTCCCGGGTCCGCTGCCACACCTCGAGCGGATCGTGTTCCACCCAGCCCGGCTTGGGGAAGATCTGCCGGTGTTCCTTCTGGTCCGAGGCGACGATGCTTCCGGCATGATCGAAAATCATGAAGCGGGTGCTGGTGGTTCCCTGGTCGATCGCGGCGGCGTATTTGGGCATCGGGATTCTCCTTCTCATCCCCCACCCCCTCACCCCCTACCCCCGTCCCCTTCCCCCTCTCCTGCGGTTACCGCAGGAGAGGGGGAAGGGGGTGAGGATGGCGGAATGGAGTTTCAAAAAGGTAAAAACAAGTGCTCGCCTTACCCATGCAGGATCCCCACCAGGCTGACAAATTGAATAATATTTATTTTACATCAAGTCATTGCCGACCAACTCTCCGATTCGGAGATGGACGTTCTCCTCGAAGTAACGCGGGAACCCCGTCTCCCTTCGGCGCATCCGCCTTCCCGGAAAAAGCGTTTCCGGCCTGCGGGGCCTGTCGGGAGGGAGGATCGTCGCGTCCCATGCGGTTTTCCGGAGCCCGCCTCTCCCGTAAAAACAAGGCACCCGATTTTGCATCGGGAAGACGTAAGCATGGTGTAAATCCAAGCGTCTATTCGTCATTTCCCGCACGATGGTTCATTCGCCGCATCCGGTAATGTTATTCCTCCGATAACCGCATGAACTCGTTTCACCGGTTTTTTATGGGTTTGGCGGCATGTTAATTATTATGATTAATCGTTCTCCAAATTCATCTTTGGACGAAGAGGATCCGATCAACGGGGATATCGGAATCTCTCATCGTATTTACTATCGCGCGAGGGCGAAGTGGTATGGACGGCTTGTTGTCGAACATCAGGATTTATTTTACGCCACCGGAATTCCCGGATGACGAAGATAAAAACCGCCAAGCCAGGCTGCTCCATGCGATCCTGGCGGGCTCGATTCTGGTGTTGATCCTCGGGATTTTCATTGCCATTCCGCTTTTCTTTGCCGAAAAAATAATTAATTCAATCCTGCTGGCCGGGCTCCTGGCCGGGATGTGCCTGGCGTATGCGCTGATGCGGCGCGGCCGGGTGCGGCTTGCCGGCCTTCTATATATCTATGGCTTATGGGCGGTCCTGACCCTGATAATCGCCCTCGCGGGCGGCATGCTGAGCATTGTTGCCGCGTTCTATATTATTCTGGTGGTAATCGCCGGCTTGCTGGTCGGCTTCCGGGGCGCCCTGGTCTATTCCATAATCTGCTGTTTGGCCGGGTTTGGGATGACTCTCCTGGGCGTGAGCGGTCATCCGCTGCCGAGATTGTTCCCGATACCCCCCTTCGTCGGTTGGTTGGATCTGACAACGGTTCTTTTCATGACGACTCTGACCATGCATTTCGCCGTCCGGGACCTGAATGCCGCGCTGGCGTCGACCCGGCAGCGTTTGAAGGAACGCCAGCGGACGGAAGAGGCGCTGCGGGAAAGCGAGGATCGGTTCGCCAGGATGTCCACGGCGGCCTATGAAGGTATCGCGATTATGGATCAGGGCCGGATCATCGATGCCAATCCCCAACTGGCTAAAATGCTGGGATGCGAGCCATTTGAAATTATCGGGAAGGAAGGCTCGGCTTTCGTCGCTCCGGAATCTCGCGAATTGATATCGGCGAATATCCGGGAAGGGGTGGAAAGACCGTACGAATGCCTGGCGGTCAGAAAAAACGGCATAGTGTTCCCGATCGTGTTCCGTTCCAAGTCCATTTCAATTCAGGGGAAGCCGGTGCGGGTGATCGTCATACGGGATATCACCGACCGCAAGAAGACCGAGACCGACATCCTGCGGCAGATGGAACGCTTGCGCTCGCTGCACACCATCGAACGGGCGATTACCAGCAGCACGGACCTGCAGACCGTTTTGGACATGCTGGCCCAGGAAGTCGTCGGGCAGCTTCATATGGATGCGGCATCCGTTTTGCTGTTTGATGAAACCGAACAGTGTCTTCGGTTCGCCGCCGGAAAGGGTTTCCATACGGACGCCCCGTGCTTCACCACTCTGAAATTCGGCGACGGGCTGGCCGGACGGGCGGCCCAGACCCGGAAGGTAATGCACATCCCCGATCTGGCCGAAATTCAAAATAATTCAACCCTGGCCGGGTCGATTGCCGGGGAGGAATTCACAGCGTACTTCGGGGTCCCGCTGGTGGCCAAAGGGCGGTTGTGCGGAGTCATGGAGATCTTCCGGCGTTCCCCGTTCCTGGTGGATCCGGATTGGATGACTTTCCTGGAGACTCTGGCCGGACAGGCGGCCATCGCCATCGACAATGCCCGCCTGCTCGATATGACCAAGGCGCACCTGAAAGAAACCGAGGCGCTCTACCGCATCAACCGCAGGCTGGTGGCGTCGATCGATACGCTCGAATTGATGAAGGAGGTGGTGACCCTCCTTCAGAAGGACTTCGGATATTATTACGTGCAAATCTACGTCCGGGATCCGGCGACCGGGGATTTTGTACTGCGCGCCGGCAGCGGCGAGATCGGGGCGCAACTGATCGGCGCAGGGCACCGGCTCGGCGCCGGGGAGGGGATCGTGGGCTATACGGCGAAGACCGGCGCGCCCTTCCTCACCCACAATGTTGACGATGTGCCGTTCTTCCGGCGCAACCGGTTGTTGCCGGATACGAAATCCGAATTGGCCGTTCCGATTACAATCGACGGGCAATTCCTCGGCCTGTTGGATGTGCAACAGGTGCCTCCGTTCACCCTGACCCTGCGCGATCTTCAGCTGGTCCGGACGGTGGCCGATCAGTTGGCGGTGGCCCTGCAAAAAGCGCAATTGTACGCCGAGCTGCAGGCCGCCCTGCAACAGGAAAAGGAAACCCACGCCCGGCTTATACACAGCGAAAAACTTGCCGTGGTCGGCCGCCTGATGGCCTCGGTCTCCCATGAATTGAACAATCCCCTGCAGGCGATCCAAAACGCCCTCTTTCTCGTAAAGGATGAACGGACGCTCTCGACTCAGGCAAAACAGGACCTGGGGGTTGTCATCTCGGAAACCGAGCGGATGGCGGCCATGCTCGACCGCCTGCGGACCACGTATCAACCGGTGAACAGAGAGGATTTTCATCCCGTGCAGGTTAACGAGGTCATCCAAGACGTGCATGCCCTGGTGGCCACGCATCTGCGGCATGCCCGCATAGCCTTTGCCTTCCAGGCCGATCCGGGACTGCCGCCGGTTTTGGGGATGGGCGACCAGCTGCGGCAGGTTATGCTCAACCTGTTCCTGAACGCTGAGGATGCCATGCCGGGCGGGGGGCGCCTGACCGTTTCCACGGAGACCCGGGATGGGGAAATCCTGGTCAGCGTGTTCGACACGGGGGAGGGCATCGAGCCTGCCATCATGCCGCGGCTATTCGAGCCGTTCCAAACCGGCAAGGAAAAGGGCACCGGCCTCGGGTTGGCTATTTGCTCCGAAATCGTTGTGAACCACAACGGGCGCATCCAGGCGGAGAACAGGGCGGACGGCGGGGCGGTGTTCCGCTTCTGGCTGCCCGTCCCTAAGGAGGCAGGCGTATGACTCCCACCGGCAGGATTCTTATCGTCGATGATGAACCTTCCTTGCGCCAGACGCTGGCGCGCGTTCTGCAACGGGCGGGATTCGACGCCACCACTGCGGAAAGCGGCGAACAGGCGCTGGCGTTCCTCGCGACGACGGATTATGACCTGGTCTATCTCGACATCCGCCTGCCGGGGTTGGGCGGGCTGGAAGTGCTCAAGGGGATGCAAGCCAGATATCCGGCCATGCCTGTGGTTCTGTTTACGGCCCAACCGGATGTTCATTCGGCCTTGGAGGCCCTGCGCTGCGGCGCGGCGGATTACCTGCTGAAGCCGCTCAAGCCGGATGTCTTTATCGAAAAAACGAAGGCGATCCTGCTTGTCCGGGAGAAAGAGCGCCGCAAGGTGGAAATCCGGGCCGGGATCGAAAAGCTGCAGGCGGAACTCCGCCGTCTCGAGGAAGCGGAAAGTGCCGCGCCCTCCCCGGATCATTTTCCGTCCGCATCCAACCGCTACCTCAAGCGGGGCGCTCTGGTGCTCGATCTTCAAACCCGGCGCCTGTCGGTCGATGGGCGGGCGGCCGACCTGCCGCCCGCCGCCTTCGATTACCTGACCGTGCTGGCGCGCCACGCGCCGGACGTGGTGGATTACCGGACTCTGGCGGCGGAGGCGCAGGGCTTGCAGGCCGAGGCGCGCGAAGCCCAGGAACTGGTCAAATGGCACATCCATTACATCCGTCAGGCCATCGAACCGGAAGCGCAAAAGCCTTCCCGCCTGTTCAACGTCCGCGGGATTGGTTACCGGCTTATTTCGGAATAAGGAAACTACTCAGCCCGATTTCAATCGTGGTACACCGAAACACCGGAAAGAGCCGAGAACACCGGAATTTATTACTTGAAACCTCTGAAAAAGTCACCCCTGAACGCCCCTCCCCCCCGTTTGCCCCTGCGGAGTATCCCTGCTCGGGTTTGTTCTTTGAGCAGGGATGAATACGCAGCGATGGGAGCGATGAGCATCGGTGAATTTTCGATGGGAAGAATTCGCAGGCGGGGGCAGAGAAGAGTCTCAAAACGCGGGAACCGATGCTTCGCTTCCCCTCGCTACGATCGGGACAGCCCGACCCGGTTCCGCCTTGCGGGCCAGGGGCGCTCAGCATGACACCCTTTTTCAGAGGTCATTTCGAAAAAATAATCCGTGTCATCGGATCTTCTCGGTGTAATCCGTGTACGCATTTCCCGGTCTGAGCAGTTTTCGGAATAAGATTTAATTCACGCGCCGTTTACGCGGAGCCGCCGCCGGATGCTATCGGCGGCGTTTTTTTAATTAATTTTTATTTCAATTTTATTTTTTGCCAACTTTCCCTAACCATCCCGCGCCCATCCCCATCCGTCATCCGCGAGTATTTAGGCGAGAATATAAATGAATTTCAAGCCGCTCTGAAAAGTCGAATTCATGGGTGCGAGAAAAATGACTGCAAGCACGTATTCGGGATCCGCTCCGGTTTACATATTGGTGGTGGACGACCACCCCAGCTCGGCGGCGACGCTGGCGCGGGTCATCGCCCAATTGGGCGCGGGAGTCAGAGTGCTTTCCGCAGAGAGCGGCGCCGGGGCGCTCGACCTGATCAAGCCCAGGACGGTGGACATCCTCATCACCGATCTGGTCATGCCGG
>CAZYSF010000245.1:0-2085 GCA_964649635.1 uncultured Anaerolineales bacterium
ACCGCCGCATTCTGCTGGAAGTTCCCCGCCTGCGGAGAACCTTCCAAAAACCGGTTCTCATCGGGGAGTCTGGATTGCACTACGCCACTCCTGACTCCACGGAAGGGAAGATCACACTGGCGGCGAACGCCCGCGTCGGCCTTCGGCACGGCATTTGGGCGGATCTGGTCTCCGGCGCGATGAACGGCCGGGCCTTGTGGTGGGAGGACGGGAATGGGATTTACTTTCCGTCCCTGGGGATCCCCTGGATGGATCAATTCAGCACTCTCGAAGCGCCTATGGTCCGGTTCAGCGCGGGTATGGATATGACCGGTTTTCAACCGCTCCGGTCCCAATTTTCCGGAAAGGTCTTCGGTGGAGTGGTGGGGAACGAAAAGATGGTTCTCGGCTGGTACCGCGACGCGAAATGCGAGCCGCCGGACTGGCCCGTGCAGAAAATCGCCGCCGGCCAGACCGTGACCCTTACCGTTCCGGGAACGGCCGCCGAATGGAAAGTGGATTTCTACGATACGAAAAATGGGAAGGACATCATCGCTTCCGCCACGGTCAAGCGCCAGGGCGGAACGATCGCCGTCATACTGCCGGAATTTACGGACGACATCGCGTTCAAGCTCTATACCCGCCGATAAAGGGAAAACCGATTGATTAGATCCTCTCTTCGGCCTGGAAGGCTGACTGAGAGATTTTACATGCACAATACATCGTTCCCCGGGAGGTTTAATGAACCGCGAAAAGAAAACATCACTGTTCGGGATGGGCATCTTGTGGTTGTTCGCCGCGGGTTGCGCGTCCGTTCCGACGGCGGAAGCCCCGGCGACGGCAACGGCGGCGACTGAAATTACCGTCGTCGCCCCCTCCGCCACCGCGACACCGAAACCGACACGGATCCCGACTGCCACCACAATCCCTCTACCGGTCATTTCGTTTGAAAACGGCGAAAACTACTTCTCCATCGGCGGCAAGTCCGCCTTCCTGTTTTCGCGAAACGTGACCGGATACCTACCCAGCCAATTGGAGACATTCACCCGATGGACCGCCGAGCAAGGCGATCATTTCGTACGGGTCATCCTCCAAAACCAGGCGATGGGGGGCTCCAAGGGATACGGCATTACCCGTGATGGCGGCATATACAGCAACTGGTCGGATGCCTGGGAACGTTTTTTTGACACAGCCGAGGCGCAAGGCGTGTATGTGGATGTCATTTTCATGGGCTGGGGTGATTGGAACACCAAGGGCTTCAATTCCTGGGCCGACAATCCCCTCAACAGCGCCAACGGCGGCCCTGCCGACACCCCGCGCGAGATCTACCGCAGGGACTCGCCGACCCAGAAGCTTTACGTGCAATGGTTCAAGAGCGTGGTGGAGCGCTGGCAGCATCACCGCAACATCCTGATGTGGGAACCGCTGGGAGAGATCAACCTGGTGGAAGGGATCTCCCAATCGGAGGGCCTGTATCTCGCCGAGCAGCTTGCGCGCGCCGGGCGGGAGGCCGATCCGTTGCGCCGGCCGATTTCGCCTTCGCTGACCGATTGGAGCGGGTGGGACGTGTTTCTGGCCAGCGACGCCGTGGACATTATTAACTTCCATCCTTACCCGCCGGACGGCACGCTCGACCGCCGCATTCTGCTGGAAGTCCCCCGTCTGCGGAAAACCTTCCAAAAACCGGTTCTCATCGGCGAGTCCGGATTGCATTATGCCACCCCGGACTCCGAAGAGGGAAAAATCACCCTGGCGCAGAATGCCCGCGTCGGCCTTCGACACGGCATTTGGGCGGACCTGGTTTCCGGTGCGATGAACGGCCGGGCGTTCTGGTGGGAGGACAGCTTCGGGATCTACTTCCCCGGTTTGGAAATTCCGTGGATGGACAAGTACCGGACCCTCGAAGCGCCGATGATCCGCTTCAGCGCGGGGGTGGACATGACCGGGTTCCAGCCTCTGCGTTCGCAATTTTCCGGAAAGATCTTCGGCGGCGCGGTGGGGAGCGAGAAAATGGTTCTCGGCTGGTACCGCGACGCGAAGTGCGAGCCGCCGGACTGGCCCGTGCAGAAAATCGCCGCCGGCCAGACCGTGACCCTTACCGTTCCG
>CAZYSF010000246.1:0-1910 GCA_964649635.1 uncultured Anaerolineales bacterium
TCTCCTTCGGGAAGCCGGAGATTTCCACCGACAAGCTATATTTCTACGGGCCCAATGCCAAATCCGACTGCGGTCCGAAGGAAGTAAGATTCCAGATCGGGCTTTCCAGCTCCGCGGGCGTGGCGAATGTTTTGTTCTACGCCCGGCTCAAGGAACAGAGCACGGGAAGGCTCGGCGCCTGGACGAGCGGCGTCTCCATGACGCCGATCGGGGGCAACCGGTACGAAATCACCCTGTGGGCGGAGAACATCCCCGACGTGCGCACCTTCGGCGAATCCTGGCTGCAATACCAGTTCGTCGCACTTGATAAAGCCGGAGGGGCGATCGTCCGCAGCGAGGTGTTCTGGAACATCACCCTCCTGCACTGCGAGTATAAACCGCGCGGATAGAATTAAAACCGCTGCACCGGATTACCGGCGGAGTTTAAAAAGCCGCGGGGCTGTGAACGCCCCGCGGCTTTTTCCATCCGGAGAGGATTTTACGGGGACAACCGGTAGGTGAAATATTCGTTCTCGCACGGCACGCCCCACGCCGCGTGCAGCTGCCGTTCGTTGAGATCGACGATCAGCGAGCAGACAGTCTTCTGCTGGTCGAGCGGGTTTTCATCGATCACCTCGTGCGAGCAGATCGAGTTCGGATGGTTGACATGGTCGCTCAGGATCCCCTGCAGGGATTCCCGGTTGTGGCGGTGGGTGCGGCGGAGCAGGCGCATGGCGCGGAAGTAGCGCACCCGCGAGCCGATCAGGTGCTGGGCGTCGTTCTCGAGCCGGGACATGCGGCGGCTGAGGTAGTGATTGGTGTGGGCCAGGATCCCGGCCTGGGCATACATCAGCGAAAAATGCCGCGCCGAGACCTCTACGTTGTACGCTTCGCCCGAGGCGTGCACCAGAACGTGGTTATACCCCGCCGCCCGGTGCGGCGCGAGCGCGGCGGTGATCGCCTCCGAGATGGTGCGGGCGGCCAGGACCGCGCGCGAGACGAAGATCCGCGGGACTCCGATGCGCACGTCGCTGGGATAGACCGAATCACAGCATTGGCAGATCCCGGCGGCGTTGAAACCGATGTTGGGCAGCAGCGCGCCGTAGGTCATCGCCAGGAACGCCGGTTCGCCCTCCGGCTCGGCGTGGATGAGGAACACGTCCGATTCGTCGGCCGGAAGCCAGTCTTCATTGTGCCCGATGAGCACCCGCCCTTCGGCGGTATGCTCCTCGGTCACCACGAACGTGGTGCATCCGAGCAGGTGCAGGGCGTCGGTGGTGATCGCCTCCAGGCAGTTGAGCACCATCAGGTCGTCGAAGGCGACGTCCGCGCCTTCGGCCATGGCGCGCAATTCCTCGACATAGCGCGGGGTCAGCTCCTGCGCGAAGGGAAGATATTTGTGAGCCTGCAGGATCGCCTCGGGCCATGTCAGCCGGATCTGGCCGTAGGTCTGGTCGAGGAAGGACTTGACGTTGGCGACCATATGGAGGATGGACTCACGGCGCGCCTTTCCGAAATCCAGGCCCATTTCGCGCGGTGTGCCCCCGATATGAATGAGCGGCAGCGGTTGACCCGTCATGCGATGAAGTGTAGTGGAAAAATCGGCTTAAGACAACGGGATAAATTCCGGGATAGGCCGTCATCCCCGCGCCTGCCCTCGCGGAGCTGGTTGCCATCGGTTTTTCACTAGGATGGCAACCAGCTTGCGAAGCGAGGGTGACCTTAGCCGGGATACATCAGGAACTCGATTTACCTACCTCTCCATAAATCCCGGGATACAGGCTAAAAAAACGCCGGCATGACGATCATCTCAACGTCCGTCATTCCCGCGCAATCGGTTTGTTCGTCATCCCCGCGCCTGCCCTCGCGGAGCTGGTTGCCATCGGTTTTTCACTAGGATGGCAACCAGCTTGCGAAGCGAGGGTGATCTT
>CAZYSF010000247.1:0-2104 GCA_964649635.1 uncultured Anaerolineales bacterium
TTGCTGACATCGTATCTATCCTCGGGTTCCGCCAATAAGGAAAGATCGTGCAATCGCACGAACATTAACTTCGCCAGGGTGACGTCATTTTCCTGAACGCAGCGTTCCGCATCGATGTCGAAATTAACCTCAAGGCCCCACCGGTCATACCCGAAGCCGGCTTCGATTAAGCTCGCAAAATCGTACCCGCTCACCATTCTGGTATTGAAACTCAGAAGGGATACAATCTGAGCCCACGCCAATTCCTCCGCAATCAGGGCGTCGATAGCCTTTTCTTTTTTGTTCTTTATCGCGTCTTTAAATCCCGGTTTAAGATAATTCTCGAAATAATCGGAGAGTAATTTGGCCAGCGGCTTGCAGGCTTTATCGGTTTGGTCGCCGGCGAAGCATACTTTTTTCTCCTCCTCAAATTTTTCGGTGAATAGGCCTGTTTTCGGAATGGCAATGTGGCTATCGGCGACTTCCTTCGCCGTGCCGCTGGCGGCGCCGTGCCCGCTGAACGAGAAAATCGGCAGCGTGATGCTCTTCCCGTCGCCTACGGCGAATTCCATTTGCAGATCCTGGCCCGTGCCTTTGTAGCCGATACCGATCATCCGCTGCGGATCGTATCCCTTGGGGACGGAGATGGTCAGCGTCGCCGGGATGGATAACTGCAGCCCGTCCGGCTCGAGTTGCACGCCTCCGATCAATCCGTCCGGAAGCCCCATCCCGTCGATTCGCGTGATCGGGGTCATGGTTACCTTTTCATCAGAGATCAACGCCCCGCCGGGAATTTCGAGGGTGTAGCTTATGCCGCTGGAAAGCGTGAGCTCAATCCGGCCTCCGGAAAAGGGGACAAGCGCCTCCACGGCATTTTTATCGTCCAGGATGGGGGTGACCTTCGCGGAAGGCGATACGGTGCCGGACGATTTCTCCGCAGAGCTCCCTTCCGGGAGGGGGCCGCATCCAACCAAAAATGAAATCGCCAACAGGATGGGTAATTGCCGAGTTGAGAGTATCGTAGGAACCTCCCGGAACCATGGGATAAAATCTGCAGGATTATATATGAGATTAATCGACCCCGCCACTTATCCATGGCGGAAACCAAGCCCGCTTTTTCGCTTCATGGTCAGCCTGCCGCAGCCGGAATTTTTATCTTTATGAAACGCACCGGCGATTTCGCCGGCGCGTTGGATCTTCATGCCGTTGTTAAAATATCGATCGTGTGATTGAGCAATCCCGGATCCAACCGGTCTCCGTGGCCTGGGACGACCATCTCCGCGCCCAACTGCTTGAGCATTTCGATCGCCTTCGGCCAATTTTCCATGTCCGCCTCGCGGACGTTCCCCGTGGCGTTCCCGCCCAGGACCATGCAGCTGCCGAACAGCACCATTTTGCCGGGGAAGAAGACCGCCATTTTATCCGGGGCTTGGGTCGGACCGGGCCAATAAACCTCCACCTGTTCTTCGCCGAAAGTGAGCGTCAGTCCTTCTTTGGCGGGAAACACATGATCGGGCGCGGCATAGGGGATCGCCGCGTGCGTCATGCGATACCGATCATTTGACGGCCCCAGGAGCATCTCCAGCAGCATTTGACGCGTTTCCTCGCCGCGCTCGGCCAGCATCCGAACCGATAAATCCGATCCGTACACCGGGATACCCGCCGCGAGCAGGGCGCTGTTGCCCCCGAGGTTGTCGACATGATACCCCGGATCGAAGGCGGTGATGTTCCGTTTTCCGAAATGCTCCGCGATCCAATCCAGGACGATCTGCATCGCCTCGGGCGTGTAGGGAGTACCCGCCAGGACCAGGTCGTTATTTTCCATCTCGACGATCAAAGAATTGGCCGGCCAGGGGAAGGCGTGCGTAACGACGAATACATCGGTGTGGATTTGCCGCAGGTACAGGCCTTCGCCGAGGTCGATATGCGGAAAATCGGTGTCCGGACCGATGGTGAAAGGAGCACTCGGGGAGGGCGGCGCCGTCGGCGCGGATTGCGCCGCGCACCCGGCGGCAAGAAGGACGGCGGCGATAAGAATTATTTTTCGATTCATGGCGATGAATCTACCATATATGGGACGGCCGCTGAGAATCCAGAGAGGATGCGGATAGATTTAATGGGGATA
>CAZYSF010000248.1:0-5506 GCA_964649635.1 uncultured Anaerolineales bacterium
CGGATTATGCCTGCTGGCGCGGGTGGATCCCAAGAAACTTGAATTTGTGGATACTCCCCCAGACAGTACGATCGGCCTGCTTTCATTTGTCGCCGGGCCGATCGGCCTGTACATCCCCGGGCAGGATCTTTTCGACCTGGACGCGGAGCGCAAACGCCTGGAAAAAGAGACGGGGGATATGCAGACTCAGATCGCGCGTGTGGAGGGGCTGCTGGCGGGCGATTTCGGTTCGAAGGCGCCCGCCGCGGTGGTCGAGAAGGAACGCGCCCGCCTGGCCGCGCTCAAGGAAACCCGTGCTAAACTCGAGGAGCAATTAAAGGCACTCGGAAAATGACCGGACCGATCCTGTTCGAGATCACCGCCGCCGATTCGCACCAGCAGATCATCCTGCCGGTGATTCGCTCCCTGAAAGCGCGCGGGGTCCCGCTGATCGTATACTCGGATTGCGAACTGCTGCGCACCTCAAGTGACCCCCAAACCCTATCGCGTGAAGGGATTCCTTTTGTGCGCCTGGCCGAAACCCCGCTGCCGCTGCACCAACCGGAGTGGGAGGCCGCCGCGCGGTCGATCCTCCGGCGGATCCCGCACGAACTGGCGCGCGTACATCCCTCGCTGGTCGTAGTCCTCAACGACCGTAATTTCCCCTCCAACACTTACCTCCGGGAAGCCCGGCGTTCGGGCGTCCCCACCCTGCTCATTCAGGAAAGCCTGCGCAAAGACCTCTTTCAGAAACCGCCGCTGGGAAAACTGATCGGACGCTGGCAGCGGAGAATCCTCTCCGGGATCGAGGAGGGTTTGCGCCATTACGGCCAGGGCGGGTGCACTTGCGTCACCGCCTGGGGCGAAACGTCCCGCGAGTATTTCCTGCGCGTGGGCGTTCCGGAGAGCCGGATCGTCATCACCGGCAATCCGCGCTTCGACCAGCTGGCGAACGCCGATTTTTCCGCCGCCGCGCGAGCCCTCCGCGCCGAAACGGGATACGCTTCAGGGGATTACCTGCTCACCTTTCTCAGCAGCCCGATCGAACGGATGCAGATCGTCTCGAAGGCGGAAAAGCTCGACGCGCTGGAGAAGCTGCTCGGATGGGTGAGCGCCTTGCGCGCGGAGCCTGAATGGAAAAATCTCAAGGTCGCGCTCAAACTCCACCGCAGCGAGGACCCCGCCCCCCTGCGGGCGATTGTGGACAAACACCATGCCGCAGGATGGGCGCGCCTCATCGATAAACCGCTCTATCCCCTGTTGCGCGCTTCCCAGGCGGCGCTCATGTTCAGCACGACCGCCGGCATCGAAGCCGCGCTGCTTTCCGTCCCGATCGGCATCCTCGAACTTGCCAGGCCGCTCGACGATTGGGACCTCATCGGGCGGAACGTGGCGGAGGGAATCCGGGCGCAGCCCGGGCTGGCCGCATTCCTGCGCCGGGCCCGCGAGGATAAAGAAATGGGTGCGCGCGGAGCCCGGGCGGCATCCCGTTTCCTGGCGAACTTCGGATGTGCAACGCAGGCAGTGGAAGCGCTGATCCTGCGCATGGCGGGGCACCCATAAGCCGCCGCGAACTGATTCTGCATGCCAATCCGGAATACCTCGCGTCGATCGAGAATTCATACGCCCGCGCCGCTTCCGCCGCCGCGGGCGACGATCCGTCGATCCGCCCGTATTGGAAGCTGCACCGCTCGCTGGCCGGGTTCGAAATCCTCGACCGCTGCACGGGCGCGGTGCGCATCCGCGGGGAAAGCGGGTTCTACTTTCCCGGCCGCTCGAATTCCCCGCTCGAGTGGATCAACACGCTGGACCGGCTGATGTGGCTGGCGTTTTCCGGATGGCGGCGCCGCGCGGCGCCGGTCGAGCCGAAGGCCCTCGCGCCTTCCATCCCGCGCGGGCGGAAAGGCTACGCGCGCTTCGGATACCCGTTCGGCGCCCGGCGCACCGCCTATGATTTCCTGCGCGCGCAGTACCACCTGGCCTGCATCGCCCCGTACCTTTCCGGGGAAATCCGTTCCGGCGCGCGGCGCCTGTCCGCGATCGGGATCGGCCCCGGCACCGGATTGCAGGCGCTCGCCCTCAAGCTCCTGCTCCCGAATTCCTCGCTGGTCCTGGTCGACCTGCCGGAGACGCTCGCGTTCAGTTCGGTCTTTCTCACCACGGTCCTCCCGGAATGCCGGTTCCTGTTCCTGGACGGCTTTGCGCGCGACGAAAAATCCTGGCCGGAATACGACTTCGTCCTGCTTCCGCCGGATGCCGCGCGCCGGCTCCCCGCCGCGTCGTTCGACCTCGCCGTGAACACTTATCCGATGCAGGAAATGGAACTCCCCGCGAATCACGAATACTTCACGCTCCTGCGCCGCCTGCTCCGCCCGCCGGCCCTCTTTTATTCGAGCAGCCGGGTCGAAAAATGGATCGGCTCGGGTACCACCCGGCTGGCGGATTATCCGTATACCGAAGGCGACCGCGATTTGTTCTCGCGCGAGAATCTTTTCACGCATCACCGCTGGGTCTGGAAGAAACTTCACCACCGCATCCCGTACATTTGGCGCGAACCGCGCCGCGGCGGAGAGGTGATGATTCAAAAGTTGACGGTTTTGAAGACGGGAAAAGATTAGACAGGATTTACTGGATTTGCACAGGATTGACAGGATTTGTTGCGAAAGAAATCCTCCCCTATTTGCCGTGGGCAAATCAGTGAAAAATCGGGCTTACTCCTGCGTCGGCGATATGGATAAACCAATGGCTCACAGCCCTCACCGCTTCCTTTTCCAAACCGTCCAAACGCCCACCAGCAAGAGGTAGATCCCGTACGCCGCCGCTTCGGTCAACGACGGATCGGCGTTGTATCCGAACAGCGCCTTCAGGATCTGGCCGGTGACGGAATCCTCCGGCAGCACGGCGGAAGTATCCCAGATCGGAGCGACTATACCGGGGATGATCCCGATCTCGTTGAATTCATGGACTCCATGCGCCGCCAGCCCCGCGGCGAAGAGGATCAGGATCACCGAAGTGACTGCGAAGAAACCGCGCGGTTGAAGCCGGATCGACGAGGAAAAAATAAGCAAACCGGCGCCCAAAGCAACCAGCAATCCCAGGCCTGCGCCCAGCAAGGTGGATCCAAGGTCCGATTCGATCGACGCGGCGGTAAGGAAAATCGACAGCTCAATCCCTTCCCGGACGACGGCGGTGAACGCCAGGAGAAACAGCGCCAATCCGCTGCCTGCCAGAACCGTCCGCATCGTCCCGCTCTCGAGCGTTCCTCGGAGAGTCCCCCCTTCCCGCTGCATCCAGACCAATACCCAAGTCAGGATCCCAGCGGCGAGGAACATGGTGATTCCCTCGAACCATTTTTCCGCATTCCCCTCGAGCGATACGTGCAGGGCATTGAGCGCCCAACCCGCGAGCAGGCTGACGGCGGAGGCGGAAAAAACACCGAGCCAGACGTACCGGTTCAGGTCGCTGCGTTCGACCTTGCGAAGCGCGCCCAATACGATCCCCACGATAAGGGCCGCTTCGAGCATTTCCCGCAATGAGAGGAAGAAGGAGGCAATCATGTGTTTCCTCAGTTTCTTCCCTTCATAATAAAGTTTTTAGAGTAATTCTGCCATTTCTTGGGCCGCTTTTTATTCCAATCTTAAGAATTGATCCGGGAATCCGCCCGCCAAGGCGGAAATCAGAAGGAATCCATCGACTTCAGAGGGGAAAATTTTTCCCGGCCCGTATCATCCGCGGCGAGTGAGCCCGCGGACTTTCCCGGTTGGAATAAAGTTCTCCCTGCCATATCGGCGATCGGAACCAGCATGAGAAAATATCCCGCAAGAAAGACCGGCCAATCGAAAGCCTCCGGCAGAACCTCCCAGGCGTTTCCCGAAACCCGGAGAAAAACCCCGATCGAATCCGCCATGAACGCATAAAGGATTAATCCGATCCCGGCCGCCCCGGCGAGCCACATCCAACCCCGCGGGTGGACCGGCCGCTTGCGCCGTTCGATCCGAATGGTCAGCATGCCTCCGGCTATCATCATCAGCGAGATGGCAACCGGCGCGATCACCGGCCCCCACCAGGGAAATGGAATGAGGAAAAGGAGGTCCCAATCCCAAAACGATGCGGGCCATCCGGTGAGCGGCACAAGGAATACATAATAGAAGATATCCCATACTCCAAAGGCCAGGGCGCCGTAGGCCAGCCGGCTTCGCAGGTTCGTTCCGGCCAGCCATCCGACCGCCAGCAGCATCACCAGCGTCGCCGCCTCGCGGATGATCTCCGCACCGCCCAGGCCGCCGAAGTGCGGCAGGGGATCCGGCTGGTATGGTTGCAGCCGGTCCACCAGCACGCGCAAGTACAGCACGACCGCCGACTCCACCCAGGCCATCGCCACGGCGAAGATGGCCACATGCATCAATCGGGATCTAATCGTCATGGGTGCTCCTGGCGGAAAATTCAAATTCCTGTTTGCCGGACCCAAGAATTTTTTATCCGGCATCACCATTATGGATATTCGCAGGGGTTACTCCACCGCTTGGATCGGGATGGACGGGCACTCAGGTGTTTGACGGTGCGGGAGGAATGCAGTATGGTTTCAGGGTGCCATCCCATCCCAGTGGGATAGGATGGTAGAACATAACATGAACCCTCTCTCACTCGTGATCGTTGAAGACAACGCCAAATTGCGCGACGCGCTCCGGACCGGCCTGGAGGCGACCGGCGAAGTGCGCGCGGCGTTCGCCTGCGAAAGCGGCGAAGCGGCGCTGGAATACCTGATCGATGCCGGGGAGAAAAATCCCGCCTCCGCGAAGGCTGCCGCCGGCCTCCCGGACATCCTGTTGATGGATGTGCAGCTGGCGGGGAAGATGAACGGGATCCAGGCCGCGGTTGCCGTCCGGCGCGAGTTCCCGCGCATGCCGGTGGTGTTCTATTCGATCCAGGACGACGACGCCTACTATCGCGATTTCCGCCGGTCGGGGATCCTCAGCCATTACGCCTACGTCCGTAAATCCAATTTCCTCCTGCCGGCGATGATCCTGCCGCTCCTGCGCGACGCCGCCGCCGGGAGGAGCTTCATCGACCCGGAGATCGAGGCGCGGGTCCAGGAAGTCCGCCGCAAAGATGAAAACGATCCGCTGGCATTGCTCGAACCGAACGAGCAGGCGGTGGCGCGGATGCTGGCCCAGGGGCTGACCAACGAACAGATCGCCACGCGGATGGGGTTCCGCGACAAGCGCACGATCAGCCGGACGAACGGGCAGATCTATGCCGCCTGGGGCCTGGCCGCGGACTCCACCGATGAGAAGGTCGCGCGCACGCGCGCCGCGTTGATCGTCCAGGCCGGTCGGCTGCTGGAATGGGATGCGGACGGGAATCCGAAGGATGCGGAGGATGGTGATCATTGGAAACCGAGTCGATGAGGATGGGTAAATCCGTGCACCGCCCCTCATCCCCTATCCCCCACTCCCGGAGGATGCGGGGAGAAGAGCCTGGGGTGAGGGGATGACCGACCACATCCTCCTCGACGGGTCCCTGCTTT
>CAZYSF010000249.1:0-2027 GCA_964649635.1 uncultured Anaerolineales bacterium
ACGATGTCGAACAGCGTCATGCGCGGATTTAGCGATCCGAATGGATCCTGGAAAATCATCTGCATCTGCGGCCGCAGCGGCCGGAGCTCCCGGCGTGAAAGCGGCGCCATGTCCACAACCCGCCCCTCCGCGGTGTGGAAGAGGATCCGGCCCCCGGTGGGCTGCATCGCCCGCAGGATGCAGCGTGCGGTGGTGGTCTTCCCGCAGCCGCTTGCCCCCACCAGCCCGAGCGTCTCGCCTTCGCGGATGACGAAGCTGACATCGTCCACGGCCCGCACGTTGCCGACGGTGCGCCGCAGAAATCCCTTTTGAATGGGGAAAAATTTTTGCAGATTCTGTATTTCCAGCATCACGGAATTGGTCTGGGATTGCATGGCCATCAGGGTTTTCTCTTTTGGGAGCGGGATTCCTGCCCGTTGCCGTCCGGCTTTTGGACGGTGTCGGCGTACAGCAGACAGCTGGCAAAATGGTTTTCGCCGACCGGCAGCAGGCCGGGGATCTGCCGGTCGCAGATACCGGGCATGACCTTCTCGCAACGCGGATGGAACGGACAGCCTTCCGGCCGGTTGAAGGGGTGCGGGATCGACCCGCTGATGATCGGCAGTTTGACGTGCGGTGTGGATTTTACGTTGGGAATCGAGCGCAGGAGCGCCTGGGTGTACGGATGTTTTGGCGCGAGGAAGATGTCGTTCACGGTGGCCTGCTCCATCACCCGGCCCAGATACATCACCACCACGTAGGAAGCCATTTGGGCGATCACGCCGAGGTCGTGGGTGATGAAGATGATCGACATGCCGCGCTGTTTTTGAAGGCGGCGAAGCAGGTTGAGGATCTGCGCCTGGGTGGTCACGTCGACGGCGGTTGTCGGTTCGTCGGCGATCAGCAGGCGCGGATTGCAGGAAAGGCCCATGGCGATGATGGCGCGCTGGCGCAGGCCGCCCGAGAGCTGCCAGGAATAGGAGTCGATCCGCTGCTCCGGCATGGGGATGCCGACCGCCTGGAATAATTCCACGGCCATCCGCCGCGCCGCGCTTTTATCGACCGGCTGGTGAAGCCGGATGGCTTCGATGATCTGGCTGCCGACCGTATGCACCGGGCTGAACGAGGCCATCGGTTCCTGGGGGATCAGGGCGATTTCCGCGCCGCGGATCTTGCGCATCTCATTGCTGTTGGGTTTCAGGGCCGCGATGTCTATTCCCGCCCCGTCTCCGTTCCGGCCGGCCAGCCACACTTCGCCGTGGACGATGCGGCCGGGGGGGTCGATGATCTGCAGCACGGCCTTCATCGCCACGCTCTTGCCGCAGCCGCTTTCCCCCACAATCCCCAAAACCTGTCCGGGGAGCACATCGAAGGAAACGCCGTCGACCGCCTTGACCAGCCCCTCATCCAGCGGGAAGTAGGCTTTCAGGTCGCGCACCGAGAGCAGCGGTTTCAATTCCGGTTTGAGGGGCGGCGCTTTAGTGGCCATAAGGATCGGCTGCATCGCGCAGTCCGTCTCCCACCAGGTTGAACGCCAGCACGGCGAGGACCACCGCCAGGCCGGGAGTGAGCAGCCAGGGGGCGAGGGCGATCGTCTGCACGTTCTGGGCTTCCTGCAGCAACACGCCCCAGCTGATGGCGGGCGGGCGGATGCCGAGGCCGAGAAAACTCAGCGTGGTTTCATTGATGATCATCACCGGGATGGCCAGCGTGCTGGCGGCGATGATGTGGCTGGTGAATGTGGGCACCATGTGGCGAAAAATAACCCGGGGTTTGGTGCAGCCGATAATTTCGGCGGCCACCACAAAATCTTCTTCGCGCAGCGACAGGAATCGCCCGCGGACTTCTCGCGCCAGCGACGTCCAGCCCAACAGCGCCAGAATGATGGTGATGGCAAAATAAACCTGCTCAACGCTCCAGTCGCGGGGCAGGGCGGCGGTGAGCGCCATCCAGATAGGAATGGGCGGCAGCGATTGCAGCAGTTCGATGACGCGCTGGATGAGCATATCGACCCAGCCGCCAAAATAGCCGGAAATTCCGCCCAGCAA
>CAZYSF010000250.1:0-5180 GCA_964649635.1 uncultured Anaerolineales bacterium
AACGGGATGGATGCAATGGTAGGATTAATCCTGCCGGATAATTATTGCTGGACAATTCTGAATTGGCGACGATCCGAAGCTTTATGAATGGAGAGTAATAGCAAATGGCACATTTTAAAATTGCCGCTTTCCGACTTCCCGCAATCCGCATAATCGTTTTCCTCCCCCTGATCCTGTTTGCCGCCGGTTGCCGCAACGCCGGCGCGATGCCACACCCCACGGATGCGCCGTCCGTTGCGGGGTTCGAACAGTGTCCGGCGGGCGACCGTCTTGAGCAAATCGAATCCGGCGGAGTGATCCGGGAATACCGGATCCATGTCCCGCCGGTTGCCGCGGCGGATGGATCCGTCGCTTTGGTTCTCGGGTTCCACGGCAATGGCGGATCCGCCGACGGGTTCGCGGGCTACACCGGTTTTATACCGGTTTCCGACCGGGAAGGATTCCTCATGGTCTATCCGCAGGGAATGGGAGAATTCCCGACTTGGGAGATGAATCCCGTCGGGCACAATTCGGATGTGCAATTCATCCGTCACCTAATTGCGGATCTCGAGTCGCGCTGTAGCGTCGATCCATCCCGCATCTACGCCACCGGACATTCACGCGGCGGTGGAATGGCCAACCGGCTGGCATGCGACCTTTCCGACCAAATTGCCGCGATCGGGCCGGTGTCGGGCACGTATCCGCAGGAAGATGCGTGCAGTATCGCACGGCCGGTGGCCGTCGTGGCATTTCACGGTGATGCGGACCAGGATGTCCCGTATAACGGGATTAAGAATCAAAGCGGTCCCCCCGAGGCTTATTTTGCCTTCGGGATTCCGATCCTGCAATGGGCGTCCGCCTGGGCTGCGCGCAACGGCTGCGCACCCACCGCGGCGACGATTCTCAAAGGGGAATACCTGACTGGCCTGGCGTGGAGCGGATGCCGCGGCGGCGGAGACGTGGTTTTTTATACCGTTCCCGGCGGCGGACACGGATGGCCGGGCGGTTCAGAATCCGACGCCGGTGATTTCAATACTGCACAGATGATATGGGATTTCTTCGAGGCGCATCCGCGGAATGCGGGGAAATAGCACGCCGTGCCTGCGTGATGGACGATTTTAAGACCGACGCGGTCTTAAGACCGCGTCGGTCTGCTTTTTACCGCCAATCCTCCGCCAGCCAGAGCAGAAAGGCCGGGAGGTTCGACACCCAGTAGGCATAAGTGTGATCCCCCTCGCTGAAGATCTCGGTATGGGTGATTTCAAATTCGTCCAGAATGGAGATCATCACCCTGGCGCGCTCAAGCATGTAGCTGTCCGACAATCCGGTGTTGAAGAACACACGCGGTTTGTCGGATTCCGCCATCGCCTCCAGCCAGCCGCGGATCCGATCCTCCTCGCCGGCGGTCGCCCCGTTGCCGAAGATCCCGGCGGCGGCGAACCGCGTCGGATCGCTGAACACGATCCGGTAGGTTGCCACCCCGCCAAGCGATGCGCCCGCCACGGCGTGGAAGCGGCGCTCCGGCCGGATCCGGTAGGATTCCTCAATATATGGGACCAGATCATTATGGATAAGTTCCGCGTTGAGATCGCTGTCCGTGTCGCTTGTGGAGACGATGATGAAAGGCGGAATCTCGCCGGCATGGATCATCTCGTCCGCGACCTGCGCGGCGCCGGCGTTGAACCACGCCTGGTAGCTGCTGCTGCGGCCCGGGATGAGGTACAGCACCGGATACGACGCTTCGGGTTCCGCCGGATAACACGGCGGAAGGTAGAGGTTGTATTCGTAATCGTACCCCTGGGTCGGCGAATCCAGCACCATTCTTTGGGTCGACCCGGGATCGCCGCAGATATCCGCGGCGGGCGCGGGGGTTATATCCGCGCCCGGACCGCCGGCACACCCCGCCAGCAGAACCAACCATCCCATCAGAAATAATTTCTTCGCCATCCGCTTTATCTCCACTCCACCGATAACCATCGGAAGTATTCTGGAAAATTGCCGATCCAGTAATCGCCGGAATGTCCGCCCGGGCTGATTATTTCGGCATGGGCGATCCCGGCTTCGTCCATCAGCGGGATGAGCACTCTGGCGCGCGTCAGCATGTAGCTATCGTTTTCGCCGACGTTGAGGAATACCCGCGGCGCCATCCCCGCCGGGATGGCCGCCAGCCAGGCGCGGATGGATTCTTCCTCGCCCGCCGCCGCCCCGTTGCCGAAGATCCCCGCCGACGCGAAGAGATCATAGCGCCGGAAAGCCAGGTGATAAGCGACCGCCCCGCCGAACGATCCACCGGCCGCCGCGCGGAACTCCCGCTCCGGGCGGGTCTGGAAATGGGCGTCCATGTATGGGAGGATTTTTTCGACGACGACGGCTGCATCCAGGTCCGGGAAAATCTGCCCGGTGGCGACCATCACCATCGGCGGAATCTCCCCGGCAAGGATCATTCCGTCCGCAATCCGTTCCGCGCCCGAGCCGACGAAAGCATCCTTCGTCCCGCCGAACCCCGGGAAGAGGAAGAGCGCCGGATAGCGTTGAGCCTCATTCCTGCCGTAACACGGCGGCAGATAGACCAGGATCTGTGTCGCGGAATCCACATCCACCTCCTGCACCGTTCCGTTCTCGCCGCAGGCCAGGGGCGCGAATGTCGGACTGGGGGGAGCGGCGGTCGTTACGGAGGCGCAGCCGGCAGCGGCCAACACCATGACGGGTGTCAAGAATAATTTGCTTTTCACAATTGGAATATTAAAGGCAATACATCGCCGATTCGGGGCATTATCAGTATGTTCTCAGCTTGTACTTGTTATGGAACAGGCCGTGCGAGGCCTGTGAATCGTTCATGAGCTAATCGATTAAGGGTATTTCCCACCGCAAAGACGCAAAGTCGCAAAGAATTCCATATTGTCCTTTGCGCCCTTTGCGTCTTTGCGGTTCAAGATTTTAAGCCGAGTACGTCGAGGAGGTCACCTTCCCGCCATGCCCGGTCCAGTTGGTGTGGAAGAATTCCCCGCGCGGCCGGTCCACCCGTTCGTAGGTGTGCGCGCCGAAATAATCGCGCTGGGCTTGGATCATATTCGCCGGCAGCCAAGCCCGGCGGTAGCTGTCGTAAAACGAGAGGGCGCTCGACATGGCCGGCATCGGGATGCCCGCCCCCACGGCGGCGGCGATCACCCGCCGCCAGGCGGCCTGCGCGTTTTCGATCTGCTCCTTGAAGTACGAATCCAGAAGCAGATTGCTCAGCGACGGCGCTTGATCGTAGGCGTCTTTGATTTTTCCGAGGAAGATGGAGCGGATGATGCATCCTCCGCGCCACATCAGGGCGATCCCGCCGTAGTTGAGTTCCCACTTATATTCCTGCGCGGCGGCGTGCATCAGCATATACCCTTGGGTGTAAGAGATGATTTTCGAGGCGTACAGCGCCTCTCCCAGATCCGCCAGGAGGGATTTTCCTGTTTTCGGCATTCGTGGCGCGGGACCGCTGATCCGCTTCGAGGCTGCGATCCGCTCCTCCTTGAGCATCGAAAGCGACCGCGCGGAAACCGCCTCGGTGATCATCGTCAGCGGAATCCCCATTTCGAGCGCGGAGATACCCGCCCAGCGCCCGGTCCCCTTCTGCCCGGCCGTATCCAGGATCTTATCCACCAGCGGGAGCCCGTCCTCGTCTTGGAAAGCGAGGATATCCCGGGTGATCTCGATCAGGTAGGAATTCAGTTTGCCCTCGTTCCATCCGGCGAATACGTCCCGCATCGCCTCGGGCGCCAGCCCCAAGCCTTCCTTCATAAAATGGTAGGCCTCGGCGACGAGCTGCATATCGCCGTATTCGATGCCGTTGTGTACCATTTTGACATAATGCCCCGCGCCGTTCTCCCCGACCCAGTCGCAGCACGGATCCTCCCCGCCGTCAGGGCGCGCGACTTTCGCGGCGATGGATTGGAATATCGGCCGGACGGATTCCCAAGCCGGGCGCGAGCCGCCGGGCATAATCGACGGGCCATTACGGGCGCCGTCCTCGCCGCCGGAAATCCCCACCCCGAGAAATCCCATCCCCTTGGATTCCAGGTACGCGGTCCGGCGGATGCTGTCGGCATAATTGGAATTGCCGCCGTCGATGATAATGTCGCCCTTTTCCATGAACGGAATCAGGCTTTCGATAAGGTCGTCGACGGGCTTTCCGGCCTTTACCATCAGCATCACCCGCCGCGGTTTTTTCAACAGACCGACCAGTTCCTCGAGCGAGTGCGCGCCGATGACCTTTGTGCCGCGGGCTTCCCCCTGCAGGAACTCGTCCACTTTCGACGGCGTGCGGTTGAAGACCGCCACAGTGAAATTGTGGTCGTTCATATTGAGAACCAGGTTCTGCCCCATGACAGCCAGGCCGATCAATCCGATATCTGCTTTTTCCATTTCCTTGCCTTTCCAGAGTATGGCCGTCCGTCCGCCGCGGGGTTCACCGGTGGTATGGAACGGCGGATTTTGTGTTCCCGTTGTTTTCTCCCGGCGCCGGTGACGGATCATCCTTGTGGAGGAGGAACAGGATGTTTTCGACGATCTCCTCCGCCGTCGGGGTGATATCCGCGATCAACGCATCCCGCGGCTCTTCCAGCGCGTCGTACTGACTGCGCAGCATGCCCGGTTTCATGTAATGGTCGGTGCGGTCGTTCATCCGCGCGAGGATGAGTTCGTAATTCCCCCGCAGATACACCACCCGGACCCCGTCGTTGCCCGCCAGGAGCGTTTCGCGATAGTGCTGTTTGAGCGCGGAGCACGCCAGCACCGGGTGCCGCCCCGCCTGAAGCGTCTTGGCCAGCAGCCCGTGCAACGCGGCCAGCCACGGCGCACGGTCTTCATCATCGAGCGGGATGCCCGCCGCCATCTTGGCGACATTCGCGGGTGGATGAAAGCCGTCCGCATCGAAGAACTCCCACCCCAGCCGTGCCGCCAGAGCCTTTCCGATGGTGGTTTTTCCGCACCCGGCAACCCCCATCACGATCAATCCAGTCGCGTTCATCCGCCCTCCCCGGCCGTCTGCCCGCCGGCCGGCAGGCGGTAGAGGATCTCGCCGGAATTCGGGACGGACAGCATCCCCTCCTCCTCGCGGTTTTGCCATTCTTCCGGGTGGATGGTTGCCGGATCGCAATAGCCCAGATTCAATTTCGCGCAATCCTCAGGGGAGCTTTGGCTGGCCAGGGTGATCCTGGCGTGCG
>CAZYSF010000251.1:0-4461 GCA_964649635.1 uncultured Anaerolineales bacterium
GCTGACTCTGGAAGGCGACTGCGGGCTGAAGCTGATGCAGAACGTGGTGAGGATCTACGGGCGCGTGCGGCCATGCCCAGCGTCCTCATAGCGGGTGGCGGGCTGGCCGGGCTTGCGGCAGCGGCTGCGCTCGGCGGCGCGGGTTTCCAGATGGCCGATCATCGCCCGGCCGAGCCCCAGCCCGCGGAAAGCCGGGCGGACGTACATGCGCTTGATCTCGGCATATTCCGGGTCGTACCATTTAATGGCCCCGCAGCCGGCCGCCGCCCCCTCGCAACGCGCGACGAAGAATTCCACGCCTTCGGCGATGAGTTTCTCGACCGGGTACCCGTGGTGGCTGGCGGGCGGATAAAGGGGAATCAGGTAAGCATCGAGCTCCGTGATCAGCGCGCGGGCATCGGCGGTATCGGGCCGTTCGGAGGAAATGGTGATGGGCATGACGGGGAATTGTACCCCTCCCAACCCTCCCCAAATCCGTAAGTCCGAATTTTCGCAGGCTGTTGAAAAACGCTCAGAGGGTCATTGCGAGCGACCGGAGGGAGCGAAGCAATCTCCCCCCTTCGGAAAAAGCGGGAGATTGCTTCGTCGCTTCGCTCCTCGCAATGACATCCTCGGCTTTTTTCAACAACCTGTTTAATCCATTACTCCTCGTTGAATTATCGAGGGCTAGGGTAGGGATGAGGAAACGTGGGGAATCGATTACTCCTCAGTTCGCACCTCAACGGTCATCCCCCAGTAAAGTGCCGCATCCGAAGGATCAAGCCGGATGCGCACCGGATAAACAACATCGCCCGCCTTTTCGAAAAAGGTCAAGCCGATCCGTTCGATGGTGCCGGTCAGGATGAAACCGGGCAGGGCGTCTGGAACGATCGTCACCAGCTGCCCGACCTTGATATTCGGAATTTCCTTTTCGGTAAAATCCGTCGTTTCCACATACCATTGGCTCATATCGGCAAAGACGATCACCGGCAGGCTGGGCAGGGCGTTCTCGCCGGCGGAAATATCGATCCGGGCGACCACGCCGTCGTACGGGGCCACGACGTCCAAATTAGCCAGGGCGGTCTGCGCCGCGGCCAAGCGCGCCCGGGCGGTGGTGAGGGCCTCCTCGGCCAGCGCCAGCTGATCCGCGTCCGGTCCGTTTTCGCGCTGCTTGCGGATGCGGGTGGCTTCCGCCAGCCGCCCGCGCGCCACTTCAAGGTTCGATTTCACCTGGATGTAACGATTCTCGACTTCGGTTTGGCGGATGACGGCGTTATCGTACCTGGCTTGGGCATCCTCCAGCGCCTGCTTGGTGCGGACCCTATCGGGATTGTCCTTTTCCCGGTCGGAATATTTGGCAAATTCGGTTTGTGCATCCTTTAAATCGGACAAGGCCGTGGCCACATCCGATTTGGCTTTATCCAGGTCCTTCTCGTACTGATCCTGGTTAAAATCGTTCCAGGTTTTGAGCGCGGCATTGTACGCCTTTTGAGCGGCGGCTTCATCGAGCAACGCCTGGTGATATGCCATGTCCGCCGTGCGCTTCAATTGATCCAGCGCCTGTCCGGCGGAGAGCACATCCGATTGCGCGGCCGCCACGCCGGCCTGATGGGCATCGCGGTCGCCCAGGCGCAGAAGAACGGCGCCTTTGGAAACGATCGCGCCTTCGGCGACCAACACTTCATCCACTTTGCCCGGGGCGCCGACATAGAGGTTGGTGTAGTCGCGCGGCACAATCCGTCCTTCGGCAAGGACCATTCCGCCTGCGCCGGATGGGGTGGCGGTTGGAACCGGAGTCTCCTCGGGTGTGCTTCCACAGCCGGTGAGCAGGAGAAGGGCAAATACCAAAAAAGCAGGAACACGGATGGCTCGATGAGTTTTCATATTTTTACTCCATAGGCTTTATCCCGCTTTTGCGGGATGAGAATTCCCCCGCCGCATGCGGCGCAGGAGTGGGAGGGTTGCGCCCGGAATACCGCGCGGCGGTTCATTCGTATGCCAGCACTTCCCGGATGGTCAGCCGGGTGGCGTTGCGCGCCGGACCGACGCTGGCCAGGATTGAGAGGATGACCACCACGAACAGCCAGAGGATCACCCCGATCGGCGTGAAGGTGAAATCGGCCGTTGCGCCGAAAAGGGCCAGGATGATGGCGTTCGCCATCAGGGAGCTCACCGGAAGCGCCAGAACGACTCCGAGGAGCCAGCTCATCATCCCAATCAGCAGGCCTTCCACCATCACCAGGTCCATGACGGAACGGTCGGAGGCGCCGATCGCCCGGATGATGCCGATCTCGCGCGTGCGTTCGAGGACGTTGAGGCTCATGGTCCCCGCCAGGCCGATGCTGCCGACAATCGCAATCAGGACGGCCATCATCAGCAGGAAACCGGTGAGAATATTCAGCCCGCTGGCCGTCGTGGCGGTCAGGGAGCGGCCGGCTTGCACGTCCGCCACCCGGAATCCGCGCTCCTTGAGGCGCGTTTCGATCTCCCGGCCCAGCGCTTTTTGCTGTTCGAGGGTCATGCTGGCCCGTGAGGCGACGACGTGGAACGAGTTGGCGTGGTTATTCTGGTGGATGACGGCGGACAGGTACTCGTAGGTGGTGTAGGACAAATACCCGCCGCTTTTTCCGGCCATCTGGAAGAATCCGATGACCGTGACGACTTTTTCGCTGCCGGAGATTTTGATGGTGATCCGATCCCCCGGTTTGAGATCCGGAAAAGTTTCCCGGAACCGCTCATTGACCACGATCGCGGCATCGTCCCCGGGCCGGAACCAGCGTCCTTCCAGGATGACCGGATCCACCAGCAGGCTGTCGGCCGGCGGAGCCAGCAGACTGACGCTCTCCCCCGGAGTGCCGTCGGATTTTATCAGCACGGCGGCGGTCGCCGCCCAGGCTTCCACATCCGCAACCCCCGGAACATCCCGGATGATCTGTTCGACCTCCGAAATGCGCGCGCTGTCGCTGAGGTCGACGGTCACATCCGCCAGGAAATAATGCCCGATCCGCTCGATGTACCTGGTCAACGAGCTTTGCACATTGAAGGTGGCTATGAAAATGGCTCCGCCCAGGGTGAGCGTTGTCAGGGTCAGGATTAAGCGGCCCGGGCGGCGGAAGGTGTTGCGCAAAGAGAGCAGCATGGGGCGCGACAGCCGGCGGAAGCTCCCCCGGTCGCGCCTGGTTTCCCTGGGTTTATTCTGACTGAGTCCGCTGAGGGCCTCCACCACGGAGATCCGGGTGCCGTTAATAATGGGGACAAACCCGGCCAGTTGGGGGATCAGCAGGGCGATCCCCAATTCCAGCCAGACAACCGACGGCTCGATCCGGAAGCCCTGCAGGTCGATGTTGATCGCGCTGGCGAAGTTCTGCATCAGGGCGTACGCGGCCCAGCCCGAGAGCGGCAGCGCGACGGCAAACGCCGTCAGGCCGTAGACGAAAATCAACGACATGTAGACGGCGATAATCTGGCCGCGGCGCGCGCCGATGGCCTTCATGATGCCGATGTGGTTCACCTGCTGATTGAGCAGGGCGGAGAGCGTGTTGGTGATGAGAAAGCCGCTCAGAAACAACACCAGGAATCCGAGCACGACCAGCACCGCCGAGATGGCGTCCACATAAACGCGGTTGGGGTGGTCGTCCTGCGGGCGCACATGCGAAAAAACGACGACATTCCCGGCGGCTTCCACCGCATGGGTCACCCGGTCGGCGACCTCCTGCAGGTGGACGCGATCGGCGGGATTCTCTGCGACGGTCACGTACAGGCGGTTCATGAGCGGCGGGGAATCCAGCCACTCCAGCGTGGCAAAGGTGATGTATCCCTGGACCGGCGCGAGGAAGAATCCCCCGGCGCCCACCGAACCGATGGTCTGATCGTGGGTGACGGCCGCGACGGGCAGCTCCCGGATTTTTCCCGAGGCCAGTTCAACTTTAATCGTGCTGCCGACGCCCTGGGCGATCTCACCCAGCCGGTACACGTCGATGGCCACCTGGCGGTCCCGCGGCGGCCAGATGCCCTGCTGCACGCTCACCCGGTTGATGTCCATCGTTTCAATATCCGGGACGGCTTTCAACACAATCGGCTGCCATTCCCCCTTGGTGTTGAGCACGCGCAGGGTCAGAGTTTGGACTCCCTCCGCCGCGCGGACTCCTTCCATATGCCGGACGGAATCGACCAGGTCCTGATCGAACGGGGAGGCGAAAATCTCGATCCCCGCGGGATTGACCGAGGCGAACCCGGCCTTCATATCCTCGTTGATGATGAGGGTCATGCTGACGATCAGGCCGGCGGCAAACAGGCCGATGGTGATCGACGCGATGACCAGCAGGGAGCGGAATTTGTGGCCCCAGATATCCGCAAAAACTTTTTGCCAGCGCGGGCGCATCATGGCGTTTTCTCCCGCATCAGGGCGCCGGTCGGATCGTATTTCCGGATTTTCCGGGCGGCCGCCTCGCGCAGCAGTTTCTCGCCGGCCGGGTGGGTATT
>CAZYSF010000252.1:0-5467 GCA_964649635.1 uncultured Anaerolineales bacterium
CGAAGTGCCGGAAATGCAGCGCCTCGGCCAGGTCGCCGGTCAGTTCGTAAAACCGGAACTCGCTGGCGTTGCGCGCGCGCAGAATGTGGAGCGGCGGGACCCCGATGCTGGCAAGCGTCCGGTGCAGGAAGGGTTCGTCGCCGGTGATTTCGTGGGTCATTTCCGTCTCGCGCAAGGTCCCGCAGGTCGGGCAGTGCCCGGCTTCGAAGGTGACGCTTTCCAGCGGGCGCAGCACCTCCTCGCGGGTGTTGCACTGCGGACAGGTCAGGGAGAGGATCAATTCCTGATCGAGCTCGATCACCGCCTCCGGCCCCAGGTCCTGGCCGGCGATACGCAGCATCTCCGCCAGGGTGGTCTGATCGGCGCGCGCCGGAAGTTCGACCACATCGCCGTACACCCAGTGGCTCTCGCAATCCTCGCGCGGCACATACGCGCTGGTGTGCATCTCGTTGGTCAGCCCGTTGAAGTGGACCACTTTGCCCGCTTCGACCGGCATGCTGTGAATAAGTTTCAACGCTTCCTGCGCCTGCATCCCGCCGATGATCGAGGCGATCGTCGGCGTGGTCGGGACTTTCCCCAGGAGAATGTTGGCCCGCGCCAGGAGCGGGCAGGAATAGCGCATGGAAAGGTCGCGTCGCGCACTTTCGGTCAGGGTGCACTCGAAGCAGGCGCCCCGGCCGGGAACAAACACCCGCATCAGGCCGAGCAGCTCCTGGATCGCCCCGTCGACCCAGGGTTTGTTCATCCAGTAACAGAATCGGTTGACCGCCAGGCGTGCCTCGCGGTTGTCGAGGCAGCCGATCACCGCGTCCATGCGACGGATGATCCCGAGCCCCAGCTGGGTGGTGACGTTGCCGTGCAGGTACTGGACATGCAGCTGCGGGTTGAGTTGCTTCGCGCGCGAGGTGACCACTTCCGCTTTGCTGCGTTTGGAATCCCCGTCGCGGAAGAGGACCGAGCGGCTGAGGTTGGCGGCTTCGACGGTGTCGAAATCAATGACGAACAAGTGCCCCACGCCCATCAGGGAGAGGTTCTTGATCACCTCGTTGCCGAGCGCCCCCGCGCCAACCACCAGCACCTTCGCGTCGCGGACCTTATCCTTTTCCCACCACGAGATGAATTCGAAGGTCCCCAGCCGGTCGGTGTGCAGGTTCGGGATGTGCAGCGGCTTCTCGGGCGAGGCGGGCAGGCGGCGCGGGCCTTCGGGCGGTTCGCCGGTCGGAGTTGCGGGCTTCGCACCGGATTGACGGTAGCTGCCGGCCAATTCACGCGCGGCGGCGATGGTTTCCGCGTCCAGCTTGCGGGCAAACCAGCCCACCCCGGCGCGCGCTTCGATGAGGTTGTTTTCCTCCATCGCTTTGAGCGCCTCGCGCAAAGTGGCCCGGCTGACCTCCAGCTGCTGGATAAGCTCGCGTTCCGAAGGCAGCTGGTCTCCGGCCTTGATCGTCCCATCGAGCAGCGAGGCCGAGAGCCTGCCGGCGACGGCTTGAGTGAGGGTTACATGTCCGACTGGTGTAATCTTCATAGTCACTCTGGTATGCTGGTCTGACCAGTATACCAATGATAATACTTGCTTTTTTAGACTTGTCAATATCTATTCCCAACTACTATTCTTGCAGGTTTATCGCGAAGTAGTTAATGAAAGGACAAAGAAATCCCTGGGAAAAATAGGATAAATAATGTCTAAATAATAATTGATCATCTTTGCGGACGATTTCCAAATACAAACCCGAAGCACCCCAATGTACAGGCATGTCTTCCGGAGAATTCTTTTTTCCCGAATCCAGCCTGTGGAAAACTCCGAATTCGGGTTTCCAAAATTGGACGGAGACTCCCCTTTTTTCTTTGAAAAAGTGGAAATCGATTTTCACTTTTGCGCTATAATCCAGGCCGGATTGGCGGAATCGCGAGAAGGATTTCTCCGAACGCGCCAGTTCTCCCATTACGCCGGGAAAGAACCGTTCCCATTCCCACATCTCAAGGAGGAAGAATGAAACGCTGGATAGTGGCTCTTCTGCTCGGGATGTTCCTCGTCAGCTGCAGCCCCGCCAAGGTCAAGGTTATTGTCGCGACCGACGCCACCTGGCCGCCGTTTGAATACGTCGATGAAGACACCAAGGAAATCATCGGGTTCGACATCGACCTGATGAAGGCCATCGCCGCGAAGGAAAACCTGGACGTGGAATTCGTCAACGTCGCCTGGGATGCGCTGCTGGCCGGCGTCGCCCAGTGCCAGTACGACGCCGCGATCTCCTCCGTCTCGATCACCGACGAGCGGAAAGTCAACATGGCGTTCTCCGACCCGTATTACACCGTCGGGCAGCAGATCGTGGTCGCCGCGGACAACACCGACATCACCGGCGAGGCGAGCCTTGCGGGCAAGCGTGTGGGCGCGCAGATCTCCACAACCGGCGCGGAGTTGGTCGGCGGGATCGAAGGGGCGGAACTGGTGAACTTCAACACCATCGGGCTGGCGTTCCAGGCGCTGATGAATGGCGATGTGGATGCGGTCGTGGCGGATAACGTCATGGCGCTCGGCTATGTCGCCAAATACTCGGGCGAGCTTAAGGCCGTCGGCGAACCGCTGACGGGTGAATCAATCGGAATCGCGGTCTGCAAGACCAAAACCGACCTGCTCACAAAAATCAACAGCGGGTTGGCCAAGGTCAAGGCCGAAGGCCTGATCGATACCCTCAACGAGAAGTGGGTCAAGACGCTGGATCTGGGTGAGTAATCCGCAAGCTGCCGCGGGGCGGTAAAAACGCCTCGCGGTTTTTTTTCGCAAAGGGCGCTCCGCATGCCCGGGATCGTGCGGGAACGGGGCGCCCTTTGCGTAATCTGGGAATGGCCGCTCATGAAAAAAAACAAACCGGCACTCGAACCGACGCTCCCAAAAGCGATAACCGCCTCCCCCGGCGAAGAACCCGGGGCGCATATGGATCCGTGGTGGGGCCTGGTGATCGCGGTCGTGGCATTAGCGGCGATCCTGATCCTCGCGGTTCCGGATCCGTACGGGCGGATTTTCCGATATGTCTCGGATGGGATCCTGGTCACGGTTCTGGTGACGGGGATTTCGTTTGTGCTGGTGGTCGTGGCGGGTCTGTTCGGAGGCTTGGGACGGCTATCGACGAATCCCGTTATTTACGGGATCTCCACCTTGTACGTCGAGATTGTCCGCGGGATCCCGATCCTGGTGCAGTTGATCTTCTGGTATTACGCCTTCCCAGCCCTAATTCAGGGAATCGGGGATAAAAACGGAATCGAATTTCTCTCGAATTTCCGGGCGCCGGCGCTCCCCATGGCGATTTTCGGCCTGACGATCTGTTACGGCGCCTATATGAGCGAGATTTACCGCGCCGGAATCCAGAGCATCCCCAAAGGGCAGGTCGAGGCGGCGCGCAGCCTCGGGATGAGCTATGCCCAGACGATGCAGCATGTAATTCTGCCGCAGGCGGTGCGCGTGATCCTGCCCCCGATGGGGAATGAATTCGTATCGCTCCTCAAGGATTCCTCGCTGGTCAGCGTCGTGGCGGTGGCGGATATGACCCGCCGGGGCCAGGAATTCATGTCGATCAATTTCATCCCGCTCGAAACCTGGGCGATGATCGCGCTGTTGTACCTGATGATGACGCTTTTCTCCGCGCGGATCGTGGCATACATCGAGAAGCGCGTAAAGTACGAGAGGTAGGCCGATGACAAAAAGCAAATCCGCGGAAACCATGATCTCGATAAAAAACGTCACCAAGCGTTTCGGCGCGCTGGAGGCGGTGCGCGGGGTGAGCCTCACCGTCGCGCGCAAGGAGTGCGTGGTGATCATCGGGCCGTCGGGCTCGGGAAAATCCACCCTGCTGCGCTGCATCAACCGCCTCGAGGAATACGACGAGGGGCAGATTGTGGTGGATGGCATACCGCTCGACACGGCCGAAAACATCAACGCCGTGCGCACCGAAGTGGGGATGGTCTTTCAATCCTTCAACCTGTTCGCGCACCTCACCGCGCTCGAAAACATCACCCTCGCGCAGCGGATCATCCGCAAGCGCGGCCGCGCCGAGGCGGAGCGCGTGGCGCTCGAACTGCTCGAAAAGGTCGGCATCCCCGACAAGGCGGTCTGCCATCCAGCCCAGCTCTCGGGCGGCCAGCAGCAGCGGGTGGCGATCGCGCGCGCCCTCGCGATGAACCCCAAGGTGATGCTGTTCGACGAACCGACCAGCGCCCTGGATCCGGAGATGATCAACGAAGTGGTCGAGGTGATGGAGAAGCTGGCCTTCGAGGGGATGACCATGGTGGTGGTCTCGCACGAAATGGGATTCGCGCGCGCGGCGGCTGACCGGGTGATCTTCATGGACGAGGGCCAGTTCGTCGAGGAGGCCGAGCCCGATACGCTTTTCTCGCACCCGCAGCAGGCGCGCACGAAAGCCTTTCTGGGGAAAGTGCTGCACGTCCATACGCAGTAACCTCACCCCAACCCCTCTCCCGGCGCTGCCCCAATTATTCTTTTCTCTTGGCTGGACTGGATTGAACCTTCGGGAGGCGCTGGGAGAGGGGCAGGGGGTGAGGCCGCGATCCATGATCGCGGTGTTTTTATTTGTTCCGATCCCACAATTATTTCACCAGAAGTATCGTCACCCCCGCCGCCGCGGCGGTCACCGCCGCCAAAAACAGCAGGAACGCCGCCGTCCGCAGGCAGCCGCTCAGCGCCACCCGGCGCGCGAGGTCTTCGTGTTCGGCGGTGCCGGCCTCGAGCGCCTTGCGGTTCTCGGATTCGATCCCCTGCGTGCGCAGCCACCAGGCCCGTTTGCAGAAGAGGTATTCGCCGATTTCACTGGCGCGTACGACCCGCGGTGGCATCGGGGCTTTCCGCTATTTCCGTTGCTTGAGGGTTTGTTCGAGCGCGGCTGCCGCCCGCTCGGCCGCTTCCATCCGCAGGCTGAGGGTCAGGTCGCCGCGGGTGCGTTCCGTCACGCCGCGCACCATGTCGGTCGTCCGGCGCAGCCCGCCGGTCAGCGCGTCGGGAAAATCCAGCGTCACCAGCAGCGAATAGATGTCGTCCATCATCCCGAGCACCCCTTCGGCCTCGGCCGTTTTGCCGCGGCGCAGGAGGTCCAGCGACCAGCGCCGCAGTTCGCCGGCCGCTTCCCCGAGGCCGTTCAGATACGCCGCGGCCTCCACGCCGAGTTCCCCGGCATCCGGCAGCGGCAGACCGCCGATGAGCGCAAAGACGATGCTGGCCTCGGCCAGTTCCTTCAAGGCATCCTGGGTATACCCGGCGAAGTTGAGATCCGGATATTTTGCCAGGCCTTTTTCGAGTTCGGCCGCCTGCGCCCGCGCCAGGCGGATGTTCTCCGCCGCCGCGTCCCGCTCTTCGCGGTGCACGGCGCGGATCGCGAGCGACGCGTAGCGGATCAGCGTGCGGGATTGCTCGAGCGCCTTGTCGCGGGCCGCGTTCTTCTCGCGCAGCAGCGCGTGC
>CAZYSF010000253.1:0-10107 GCA_964649635.1 uncultured Anaerolineales bacterium
CTGCCCCGGTTGGGGTAAGCCGGGGTCGCTTCGCTCCCCCCGCTTCGCAATCAAAACTGCTCGTGGAACAAAGGCGAACAGTTTTGCTACGCGGGGGCAGGCTCGCAATGACACTGTGTTTGTTTTTCAACCGATGTACCCTTTGGGCCGGGGGGGACGCAAATGATTATGGAGGAATATTGATCACCCTGCATCTCATTTCGCACACGCACTGGGACCGCGAGTGGTACCGACCGTATCAGGATTTCCGCCTCCGGTTCGTCGGACTGATTGACGGATTGCTCGCTTTGCTCGCGGAGGACCGGTCGTACAAGTATTTCATGCTCGACGGCCAGACGATCATCCTCGAGGATTACCTTGAGATCCGTCCCGAGCGCGAAGCCGAGCTGCGGCGCCATATCCGCTCCGGCAGGATTCTCATCGGTCCGTGGCACATCCTGCCGGACGAGTTCCTGGTCAGTCCGGAAGCCACCATCCGTAATTTGCTCGAGGGCGCGCGTACCTGCCGGCGCTTCGGCCCGCGTATGCCGGTCGGGTATACCCCGGATCCGTTCGGGCACATCGGGCAACTGCCGCAGATCCTGCGCGGGTTTGGGATCGTCTGGGCGGCTTTCCGCCGCGGGCTGTCCGACGAACCATGCGAAGTTTGGTGGGACGCGCCGGACGGCTCGCGTGTGCTCGCCGCCTATTTGCGCGACGGGTACGACAACGCGGCCGGCCTGCCGACTGCGGATCCGGCGCTGTTTGCGGACGAGGTCGCCCGCCGCCGGGATTCGCTGCGGCCGCATTCCGCCGTGGACGACCTGCTCCTGATGCACGGGACCGACCATATGGAACCGCCGCGCAACACCTCCGCCGCGATCCGTTCCGTCGCCGGAAAGGTGAACGGCGGCCGCCTAATCCATTCCACGCTTCCGGAATACTTTGCCGCCGTATCCTCGGCGGTCCGCAGGGGCCATCTGGATCTGCCGGTCGTGCGCGGAGAACTGCGATCGCCCAAGCGCCATCACCTTCTGCCCGGCGTGCTTTCCACCCGGATATGGATCAAACAGCGCAACCGTGAATGTGAGACGCTGCTCGAACGCTGGGCGGAACCGTTCTCCGCCTGGGCGTTCATCGCCGTCCCGCCGCCAATGCAGCCGCCGCTCGTCCATGCTCCGACGGGCGCGCTGCGCGCCGCGTGGCGGATGCTGATGCAAAACCACCCGCACGATTCGATCTGCGGCTGTTCGATCGACGACGTGCACGAAGAGATGGGCCCGCGCTTTTCACAGGCGGCCCAGATTGGCGGCGAGATAACCCGCGCAAGCCTCGAAGCGATCGCCGCGGCGGTCGATACCGGCGCCGCGGAAAGATCGGTTGTGGTGTTCAACCCGTCGACGGGTCCGCGCAGCGGTCCGGTCGAGGCGGACCTGCAGCCGCCTGCGGATTGGGACGCGTTCGAGATCGTGGACGATGACGGATCCGTCATCCCGCACCAGGCGGCGGCGGGAGGCGCGGTGGAATTGATCAATGTGATCCTGGACCGCGAGGGCCTGGCCGGGATCGTCGGCACCCTGCACGAAGGCCGGGCGGGGAACCTCTCGATCCGCGACATCGGTTTCCGTTGCGAGGAAGGAATCCTGCGGGTGGATACTGTGATGGCCGAGAATTCCTCGCCGGATCCCGGCGTGTGGAAACGCGCGCTGGCCGCCTTCCGGGAATACCTTTCGGATCCGGAGATCAAGAAATTTCATGTCCGCGCCCGCAATGCCGCCGGGACGCGAGCTGTTTTCGTCGCCCCAGCGCTCCCCGGGTTTGGATGGAAAACCTTTTCGATCCGGAAGAAACTCCTTCCGCCGTCCGCGCCGGTGGCACTATCTCCTCTCCTGCGCGCGCTCATGCCGCTGGCGCTGCGGATTTCACAAAGCGCAGCGGGGAAATGGATGATCGGGCGATTGACCCGCAAATCGGGCGTGCCGGTAATCGAGAATGAGTATTTCCGCATCCGGGTGGAATCCGGCGGGACGCTGGAGGTATTGGATAAGCGCACGGGTGCGCGATTCGCCGGATTGAACCGGTTCCTGGACGGCGGCGATTGCGGCGACAGTTATAATTTCTGCCCGCCCGCCCAAGATTCGGTTATCGGCGCCCGCAAGAAAGCGGTCCGGGTGCAAAAAGGAAGCGTCCGGCAAAGCCTTGAGATAGACCTTGAACTCGAAATCCCGGCCGGGCTCTCGCCGGACAGGAAAAAACGCTCATCGAAACGGATCCGGATGCCGGTCACCACCCGGGTCGCGATCCATGCGGGCCTCGAGCGGGTGGATGTGCACACGGCGGTCGAAAACCGCGCGCCGGATCACCGCCTGCGGGTGCATTTCCCGTTTCCGGCGGAGGAGGGGCATGCCGTCGTTTCGAGCGACCCCATTCGCTACATTCAAGGCAAGCTCCGGGATCGAAGCCCTGGCCCCGCCACGGCAGAGCCGGGGCAGGGCAATCTTCTCCTTAAAAGGAGGGGATTGCTTCGTCGCTTCGTTCCTCGCAATGACACCCTTCCCATTGCGCGTCATGACGGGCACTTCGAGATCCTCGAACGCTTATCCGTTCCACCCGCGGACGATGCGAATTGGGTGGAGCGCTGGCGGCCGGAGGTTCCGCAGCGGGCGTTTACCGACCTTTCCACAAGCCGCCGCGGGCTGATGATCGCCAACCGCGGGCTGCCGGAAGTGGAGGTTACGGCCGGGCGCGGGATCGCGCTGACGCTTTTACGCTGCGTCGGCTGGCTGTCGCGCGACGATTTTCCCTCGCGCACCGGGCACGCCGGGCCGATGCTGCCGCTTCCGGGCGCGCAGATGGAAGGGCGCTGGGAGTTCGATTACGCGATCATTCCCCACGCGGGCGATTGGCCCGCCGCCGTGCGCGAAGCGCGCGCGTTCGAAGCGCCGCCGCGCGCGGTGGAGACGAATGCGCATGGGGGTATATTGCCCCTGATCGGATCGATCATTGCGGTTTCGCCCCCGGAGTTTGAAATCAGCGCGATAAAGATGAGCGAAGACGGCCGCGGCCTGGTCGTGCGAGGCTGGAACCCTATGGATAAGCCGCTGAAAGTGACCCTTCGTCCGGGGAAGAAATTTGCACGGGCGGAACGCGTCAACCTCGCCGAGGAACGCCTGGGCTCTCTGCGTCTCGGAAAGAACGGGGAGGTCGTTTTCGAAGCTAAGCCGCATGAAATAGTTACTTTATTATGCAGAGCGTGAAAAAGAATAGACAGGATTTACAGGATTTTTCAGGGTTGAGAGGATAGTCACAAATAAAAATAGAAAAATCCTGTAAATCCTGTCTAATAAAAAAGGAGCCCGGTGAAAACCGAGCTCCATTTATTATTGAGGGTTAGAGTTGCGATGTGCTCTTCACGAAGTCGAGCACGTCCTTGATCCTGGTGAATGCCAGGGCGGTGACCGTGTCGGCGCCGCCGTAATAGATGGCGATCCGGCCGGTCGGCGGATCGTACAGCGTCGCGCACGGGAAAGCCACGTTCGGCACGTCGCCCACGCATTCGTAAATCGTCTGCGGGGAGAGCAGGTAGGGTCCGCCGCGGTGGATAACCTTCCAGGGTTTTTCGAGATCCAGGAGCGCGGCGCCGAAGCTGTAGACGAATCCGTTGCACGAGGTCAGCACGCCGTGATAGAAGAGCAGCCAGCCTTCCGGGGTTTCGATCGGAATGGGACCGGCGCCGACTTTGGTCGCCTGCCAGCCGCCTTTGGTGCCCATCACGAAGCGGTGTTCCCCCCAGTGGATCATGTCCGGGCTCTGGCTGATGTAGATGTCGCCGAACGGCGTGTGGCCGTTATCGCTCGGGCGGCTGAACATCACGTACTTGCCGTTGATCTTGCGCGGGAACAGCACGCCGTTGCGGTTGAAAGGCAGCAGCGCGTTTTCCATAAAATGGAACTTCTGGAAATCGTACGTGTACCCGATCCCGATCGTCGGCCCGTGATAGCCGTTGCACCAGGTCACGTAGAAGCGGTCCTCCAGCCACACCACCCGCGGGTCGTAGCGGTACTGGAACCTGCCGATTTCGGGATCGTCGCACAGCCATTCGATCGGATCGTTATCCAGCTGCCATCGGATCCCGTCCTTGCTGAAGCCTCTATGCAGGTTCATCACCCGGGCGCGGTCGTCGGCGCGGAAGACGCCGGCGAAGGTTCCCTGGAACGGCACCACGGCGCTGTTGAAGATGCTGTTGGAGGAGGGGATCAGGTTGCGTGGAATGACCGGATTGCCGCTGTAGCGCCAGACGACGTCGAAACTTCCGGCGGGTTTCTCTTCCCAGGGGATGTTGGGCAGGGGGGCTTGGGCCATGGGAGAATTGCTCCTTTAATAGTGATGGGGCTTTTCGGCCCGATTTATAAAACGGAGGCGAAATTATAGCACACGGCCCTCACCCTTGATCCCTCTCCCAGCATCGGCTGGAGGAAGGGTAGGGGCTGAGGAGTCTATTTCGCATATAATTATTCCGATCTCCGTTACGCATCTTTCCCCAGGAGGTTCCACGAGGCATGGCTGCCAAACTTACCCGCCGCGAAAAATGGGCTTACGGGTCGGGCGATCTTTCCTTCAGCCTGGTCACCACCATCGTAGGGGCTTTTTTCGCAATCTTCCTCACCGACGTGGTCGGAGTCCCGGCCTCCGTCGCCGCGCTGGCGATCTTCGTCGGCGGCACCTGGGATTACCTCAACGATCCGGTCATCGGGTACATTTCCGACCGCACCCGCTCGCGCTGGGGACGCCGGCGTCCGTTTCTTCTTTTTGGGGCGATCCCGCTCATGCTGGCGTTCACCCTGATGTGGTGGAAGCCGCCCTTTACCGAACCGATCGCATTGGGATTTTATTTTTCCCTGGTCTTCATCGTCTACGAGATGGTGGCGACCTTCGCGTATATGCCTTACCTCGCACTGACCCCCGAACTAACTTCGGATTATGACGAGCGCACGTCCTTGATGTCCGTCCGCGCGTTCTTTTCAATTCTTGGAAGCCTGATTGCCTTCACGGTTCCGATCATGATCGTCGGCGGCTTTCACCCCGAGAACGCCGGACGGGTTCTGCTGATGGGCGCGGTATTTGGAACCCTTTGCATCGTCCCCCTCTGGCTGGTGTTTTTCGGCACGCGCGAACGCGAGGAGTTCATGCGCCAGCCGCCGAAGGGGATCCGCGAGTCGGTCGCGGCGGTGCGCAACAACCGTCCCTTCGTGTTCAGCCTTGTCATCTATCTCTTCACCTGGGTCATGGTCGCCATCATCCAGTTGATCATGCTCTACTACATCAAATATGTCATCCGGCAGGAATCTCAAAGCGATCTGATCATGGCGACGATCTTCGTCGTGGCGATGATCGCGCTGCCGATGTGGGAGTGGATCTCGCGCCGGTTGAACAAACGCCTGGCGTACATCGTCGGGATGGCCTTCCTGGCGGCTGTCCTTCTGGCCCTGGCTTCGTTGAGCGCTTCCACCAGCCTGGCCTTGATCCTGGTGATCTGCGTTTTAGCGGGGATCGGCGTGTCCGCCGCCCATATCATCCCCTGGTCGATGCTTCCGGATGCGATCGAGTACGGCGAGCTGCAAACCGGCGAGCGGCACGAGGGGATGTTTTACAGCCTGATCACGCTGGCGCAGAAGATCGCCGTTTCGGTCGCGCTTCCCCTGGCGCTCCTGGTCCTCGACCGCTCCGGCTATATTCCCAACAGCGCGGTCCAGCCCGAGAGCGCCGTCAACGGAATCCGTCTTATCGCCGGGCCGATCCCGGCCGTGCTGATAGGTCTGGGAATCCTGTTCGCCATCCTGTATCCCCTCGGGCGCGAGAATTACACGGAAATCGCGCGCGCGCTGGAAGCGCGCCGCGCCAAAACGGATCCGGTCGATCGGCCGGAGCGCACCCATGATTGAGGTCCGTCCCGTCCAAACGCGCCTTGGGCGGCGGACGTTTCTCACCTTCCCGTGGCGGATCTATTCGAAAGATCCGCTGTGGGTGCCGCCGCTCCTGCCCGAACGAGAAAAGGTCATCGACCCTGCGCGCGGCTTGTTCTTCAAGCAGGGATATGCCGAATTGTTCATCGCCTGGAAGGACGGCAGGCCGGCGGGCACGATCTCCTGCGCGGAGGATCAGGCGGATACGCGCGAACGCGGCCACGCCGAGTGCATGTTTGGTTTTTTTGAGTGCGTCGAGGATTACGCCGTCGCCGAAGCGCTGCTCGGCCGCGCGGAGGATTGGGCCCGAGCCCGCCGGATGTCCGCCATCTACGGACCCTTCAACCTCGACCGCGAGGATTCGCGCGGGATTCTGGTCGAGGGCTACGACCGGCCGCCGGCGCTGCTTTGCGCGCACCATCCTCCCTATTACAGGGATTTCTGCGAGCGTTTCGGATTGGTCAAACGCGACTCCGACAACCTGGCCTACGCGATCGACATCGACCTCAACACGCCGCAGATCCGGCGTCTGGCGCATCTGGCCGAGCGCGTCCGCCGGCGGAAAGCCGTCACCATCCGCGGCGCGAACATGAGCGATCTGCAGGGCGAGATCGACCGCGTGTGGGATCTGCAAAACAGGGCCCTGGCGCACCTTCCCGGCTTTATCTCCTATACCCGCGAGTCGATCGAAAGCCTGGTGATGCCGCTCAAGGACCTGGCCGACCCCGAATTGGTCCTGTTCGCGGAGATGGACGGCAAGGCCGTCGGCTGGTTCCCGGCCGTACCCAACTTCAACGAGGTCCTGATCCACCTCAACGGGCTAAGGTACCCGTGGGATTATCTCCGCGCGCTTTGGTACCGGAACCGGCGGCCGGAATCGATTTCCATCAAAAGCATCGTCGTCCCGCCCGAATACTGGGATACCGGCATCGCGATCCTGCTGTTCGACGAGATGGCCCGGCGCGCCGCGGCCAAAGGATACAAGTGGGCGGATTTGTCGCTTACCGGCGAGGATAATCCGGATACCTGGGATCTGGCCCATCATATGGGCGCCAAGGTCTACAAGCGCTACCGTTTTTATCGAAAAGAAGTCCAACCCCGATAACTCCGGTTCTGGAACCCGGATTGCCGGGCGGCGTCATATATATGTGAAACCCCTCCGCCGCTCTTTCCCTCCCTATTTTGTGGAGGGGGCAGGAGGAGGGGTGGAAAGGCGTCAACATGAAAGTAAAAATCTTCCTGACCACGCTTCTTGCCGGGGCGCTTTTCCTGCTGCCGGGCTGCACGCCCGCCCCGGTGCAGGCGGAGGAAATCCACTCGGACCTGCCGCGCGACCTTGCGCCGCAGGTGGCGGATGCCGACCTGGCGGACCTTGTCCGCGGAAACAGCGAATTCGCCTTTGCATTGTATCCACAACTTTCCGCGGGCGATGAGAATGTGTTCTTTTCGCCCTACAGCATCTCGATCGCGCTGGCCATGACCTATGCCGGCGCGAAAGGGGGAACGGCGGATGAGATGGCGCAGGCGCTCCATTTCCTCCTGCCGGCGGACCGCCTGCATCCGGCGTTTAATAAACTGGCGCTTGAGCTGGAGAGCCGCTCCAAGGTGGAGGATCTGGAACCGGATCAGGTGTTCCAGTTGAACGTGGCCAACTCGTTGTGGGGTCAGGCCGGGTTCGCCTTCGAGCAGGATTTTCTGGATACCCTGGCTGCCAACTATGCCGCCGGCATGCGCCTGGTGGATTATGAACGGGACGCCGAAGCCGCCCGGCAGAAGATCAACGAATGGGTCAGCCGGTCGACCAACCAGAAAATAAAAGACATCATCCCGCAGGGCGCGCTGGATGCGCTCACCCGGCTGGTGCTGGCCAACGCGGTTTATTTCAAGGCGGCATGGCAGCACCCCTTCGAACCGGACGCCACCCTGCCGGGTCCCTTCCGGTTGCGGGATGGTACGACGGTCGAGGTGCCGATGATGCACGAGCAGGCTTCCCTGCGCAGCATGGCCGACGGGGGATACCGCGCGGTGGAACTTCCATATGCCGGCCGGCAGCTTTCCATGCTCATCCTGCTTCCCGACGAAGGCGCATTGGAGGGCGTGGAAGCCAGGCTGGAATCCGGACTCTTGGATGAGGCGGTAAACGCGCTGCAATCCAGCCAGGTGATTCTCAGCCTGCCGAAATTCGAATATGAATGGTCGCTGAGCATGACGGATGGACTTAAGGCGCTTGGAATGCGGGATGCGTTTGTCCCTGAGCGCGCGGATTTCTCCGGGATGGACGGGCGCCGGGATCTGTATGTCACCGATATCCTGCACAAAGCCTTTGTCGCGGTGGATGAAGCGGGAACCGAAGCGGCCGCCGCAACGACCGTGATCGTCGGCACCACCTCCATGCCGACCGACCTGATCGAGTTCAAGATCGACCGGCCGTTCCTCTTCGTGATCCGGGATAATCCCACCGGCACGGTTCTATTCGTGGGGAAGGTCGTAAATCCGGCTGCATAACGCCGCCCCATTATTACCCTGCGGTCTGACGCGTCGTCTGAGATCACCGGTCGATTAATTTTTTTAAAAATACAGTTGAAAGACGAATCCGACGACATTGCGAGCCTGCCCTCGCTCCCGCCCCCGGCGAGTCCCTGGCCGGGGGCGCTTTGCTCGCCTGTACATGGCGGTTATCCAAAACCGGCGGGAGCGCACCTTCCAAGTGTGGCATCTTAAAGCCGCCGCCTCCGGCGACGGTAATTGACATGCCCGGCGATCATTCGAGATAACCGCTCAACGGAAGATTATAATAAGCGCTGCTGCAAGCACCGGACACACACGCGCATTTCGAGGAGGCGAGGATTGCATGGGAGATCGATTATCCGGAAAATGGATGTGGATCGGTTTGACTGCCTTGATCGCGCTATCCGCTCTGTTGGGTGTTGGTATGCTCCACAACGGCCACGGTTGGGGGGATGATTTTGCCTCCTATATCATGCAAGCTGAGAGTATCGTCGACGGCCGGGTTTCCGAATTTTTAACCGCGAACACCTTCACGATGACCCAATCCTCCAGGAATCTCGGCCCGGTTGCCTATCCCTGGGGCACACCGGTGCTGCTGGCGATTCCGACCGCCTTGTTCGGATTAAATCTTGCGGCTTTGAAAGCCGTCAACGTCATCTGCCACCTCCTCTGCCTGCTCATCCTCGCCTTTGGATTCCGCCGCCGGCTTTCACCTTTGGGCTGGATCGGCTTGGCGGCATTAATGGGATTGAATCCGGCGGTCCTCAGCCTGTTCAACGATATCCTCTCCGACATTCCCTTTCTCCTGTTTTCCATGGCCGCGATTCTGCTGATCCAGAATGTCCTTGTGGAACGGCATTTGGAACCGGCCGGGTGGAAGGAATATGCCCTCCTTGGCATCTTCCTGGCCGCATCCTGCTTCGTCCGCACGGCGGGAATCATTTTGGTGTGCACCGCCCTGCTGTCGGACCTGATCGCGTCGGCGGGGGCTTCGCGGTCCGGAACCGATTGGAAAGGCTGGCGGCCGTGGTTTCTCCACGCCCTGCCGTACCTGGTTTTTCTCATCCTATGGGGCATTGCACAACGGCTGTTACCCGGCGGGGAACGGGGGTATCTGCAATCCCTCGGGGAGATTTCTTTCGGCCAGATCAAAACGAATTTGTTTTATTATGCGGAGCGATGGCAGCTGCTCTTCGCGGCCATCCCATTTTATCCGCTGGTGTTCGGGGCCGCCCTTCCGTTTGTTTTGATCGGCATGGTCAGGAACCTTCGCCGGTATTACGCTTTCGTGATCTACGGCGCGGCCATGATGGGGATGATCCTCCTATGGCCGGCCACGCAGGGGATCCGGTTTTTACTGCCCATGCTTCCGTTGTTATTATTTTTTTTCTTCCTTGGAGTGGAGTGGTTTATCGGAGTCTTGGAAGGCGCGGAGCGAAAGGCGGCCCGTGCGGCGGCCATGCTCTGTGTGGCGCTGGTTGGATTCTTCTTCCTCCGGCAATCGGCGGAATTGACCCTTGCCAACCTGCGGAATGATCGGGTTGTCTTCGAAGGCCCGTTTTCAAATTCGGCGCAGGAGTTGTGTGAGTACATCAAAAATAATTCAGCGGAAGAGTGGGTAATTCTCTTTTTCGAACCGCGTGCGCTGCATATGACT
>CAZYSF010000254.1:0-1665 GCA_964649635.1 uncultured Anaerolineales bacterium
AGTCCAGCCCTCGCCGCGCGTCAGCACGGTCGGGTTGGCGTAATCCCGGCGCTGTGCGCCGAACAACAGCTGGGCTGCGTTTTCCAGAAAGATCGACGCGCCAATCGCGGAGATCAGCGGCACCAGCCGCGGCGCGCCGCGCAGCGGGCGGTAGGCGATTTTCTCCAGGAAATACCCGCTGAGGGCGGCGATCGAAACGCCGACGAGGAAGGCCGCGAGGATCGCCAGGAACGGGAACGATTCGGAAAAGGTCGTCCCACCGACCGGGATGTTCTTTGTGGCTTCGAGCGTGAAATATCCGCCGAAGGCGCCGATCATCATGATGTCACCGTGGGCAAAGTTGATCATCCGCAGGATCCCGTACACCAGCGTGTAGCCGATGGCGATCAGGGCGTACACGCTGCCGAGAATCGATCCGGCGATGATAAACCGCGCCCAAGTATCCGCGCCGTACGAAGGGGAGCCGATCAGGACCGTATACAGCCGCCACAGCAGGTAGAGCGTGAAAGCGATGCCGGTAATCGTCTGGATGATCTGGTAGGGTTTGACCCGCCGGGCGGATCCCTTCGCTATAGGCATGGGCCGACTCCTCGTGCTTGGAAGATTGCCGTGTTGAGCGCCTATTTTAACTGGTTTAGAGGCTGCCGGAGACGGAAATTCGAATCTTGGAGGAAAAAGGAAGGAACCATAAAAAACCGGGGCAGGCGATGCCTGCCCCGGTTTTCGATTGCTCTGAATCAGCGGAAAACAGCCGGGAACGCCCGATTATTTCGGCGCCTCGGCCCATTTGCCGTCCTTGACGATGTTGAAGACCGGGCCGGACGCGGAGCATTCGCCGATCGCGTCGCAGGTGATCGTGCCGGAGAGGCCCTGGTAATCCTTGACAGCGCGGACCGCCGCGACCAGTGCGGCGCGCGGGATGTACAGGTTGCCGTTATCGCTGAGAATCGCGACGCTCCGGATGACCTTGATCAGCACCGCAGCCGAGTCGTACGCGGTCCAGGTATAGGGCGAGAGCTTGCCGGCCGGCTGGCCGTAGGCCGCCAGGTACGCGGCATCAAACTTCGCGCGGGCTTCCGAGGCGGGCGGGATCAGCGAGGTGGAGTACGCGCCTTCGCCGTTCGCCCCGGTGCGGTCGAGGAAGTCCTGCCCGTAGGTGCCGTCATCACCGAAGAAGATGACGCCCTCGAGGCCGGATTGCTTCATCTGGTTTACGATCACGACGCCTTCCGCGGTGTAGCCGCCGAAGTAGAGCGCCTCGGGCGCCTTCGAGGCGATGTCCGCCAGGATGGCGGTGTAATCCGATTCGCCGGGGGTGATGGCCTGGAACGCCACGACCTCGCCGCCCAGCGCGAGGAACTCATCGTCCACAACCTGGGCGAGCCCCTGGCCATAGGCCTGGCCGTCGTGCACGATCGCGAGCTTCTTGATCTTGAGGTTATTGAACAGGTAGGTGGCCGCGAACTTGCCCTGCGCGGCGTCGGTGAACACGCAGCGGTTGAACACCTTCGAACCCTGCGCGGTCAGCGGGGGATTGGTAGCCGAGGGCGACATCATCGGGATGTTGGCGGCTTCGTAGATGGGCATGGCGGCCAGGGTCGCGCCGGAGAAAATGTGCCCGGCGATCGCCACCACGGTCGGATCGGCCACGAACTTGTTGGCGAC
>CAZYSF010000255.1:0-6576 GCA_964649635.1 uncultured Anaerolineales bacterium
TGGTGGGCGATGTGCACCACCTGAGTGGCGACGCGGTTGAACAGCGTCGGCGGCAGGCTGAGATCGGAATGGTAGGTCAGCACGGTGGGTTTGCGCAGCAACCGCCCGCGCAGCGCGATACCCGGGGCGTCGAACTGCGGCAGATGAATGGAGAGGACGTCGTGCGAAAGTGCCAGCCGGTTGGCCCAGTACCCGAAGGTGGGCATGATTACGCCTTTGCTGATGCGGAACCACACCCACGGGCGGACGATCCGCAGCCCGTCGACGGTTTCGTTGGCCGGGAGGTCGCGGTCGAAACGGGAGGTGAGGATGGTCACCAAATGCCCGCGGCGGACGAGGGCGCGGCCGAGCCGTTCGGCATAGATGGTCAAGCCCGAGACGTGCGGGCGGTAATAGGTCAGTGCGATCAGGATGCGCATGCGTTTCCTTTCCGACCCGACCTTGCCGCCGCCAGGATCGAGCCCAGCGACTGCCCTTCCACGACCAACCCCAAGACGCCGAGGATCGAGAGGCAGACGATGTTCAGCAGATGGATGGCGATCGCATAGGCGATGGCGGTTCCCTGGGCCAGTCCGCCCATCGTCAGCACGACCGTCACCGATCCCTCGAACACGCCCAGAGAACTCGGCGCGGAAGGCAGGGCCACGCCGATCAGGCCGCCGACCAGCGAGAGCAGCCCCCACAGCACAGAGGCGTCCGGGAAAAATCCGCGCAATACCACCCAGTATTCGGCCGCCCAAAGGATCATGGTGAGGACGATCAACAGGAATGCCGGCACGGAACGGCGCAGGTTGCGCACTTCCGCCAGCCCGGTCAGGAAGGTATCCAGCAGATTCAGACCCGGCTCCAAAAGCGGAAACCGCCCGACAAACTTGGCCGCTATTCCCAGAATCCAAACGCGGGCGGAACCGAGAAAAAACAGCCCGAGGAAAAACACCAGGGCCAATCCAAGGGCGGTCAGGAGCACCTGTTCGCCGAATTCCATTCCGGCAATCAACGGGAATAAGCTTAACACCAGGACGGCGGTAAACGCGAGATCGAACATCCGCTCCAGCGCGACGGCGGAGAGCGCCGCCCCGGCGGTGACCCGGGCCGGGGAGGCGTGCTTCTCCCGGCTGACCAGGTACGCCCGGGCCACATCCCCGAGGCGGAATGGAAGAATGCCGTTCAGCAGGTAACTGATGGTTAACACCCGGAAGCAGCGGCCGAGCGGCACCGCGTTCCCCATCAGGCTGCGCCAGGCGGCGGCGCGGGTAAGCATGGCGCACAGGATGAACACGATCGCCGGGGCGATCACCCACAGCTGCGCGCCGCTCCAGGCTTCGACCGTCTTGCGCCAATCGACCGCCAAGATCAGCACCGCGATCGCCGCGGCGCTGATCAAAAACCCGGGCAGCAGGCGGAGCCATGCGGGCCGCGGCCCGGAGGGCATCATTCGTCGCTCTCCATCCCGAGCACGGCCATGAACGCCTCCTGCGGCACTTCGACGCTGCCGACCATTTTCATGCGCTTCTTGCCGCGCTTCTGTTTTTCCAGCAGCTTGCGCTTGCGGGTGATATCCCCGCCGTAGCATTTGGCGAGCACGTCCTTGCGCAGCCCCTTGACGTTGGCGCGCGAGATCACCCGCCCACCCGCCACCGCCTGGACCGGGACGACAAACTGCTGGCGCGGGATGACTTCCTTCAACTTGGTGACCAGCGACTGCCCGCGGTGATACGCTTCATCGCGGTGGACGATCGTCGCCAGGGCGTCCACCGGTTCGTCGTTGAGGTGGATGTCCAGGCGGACCAGGTCCTCCGGCCGGTATTCGAGGAAGCTGTAATCGAGCGAGGCGTATCCGCGCGTCCGCGATTTCAACTTGTCGTAAAAATCCACGATCAGTTCGGCCAGCGGCAATTCAAAGGTCAGCTGCACCCGGCCGGGGGAGGTCAGCGCCTGCTCGCGGAAAATGCCGCGCCGGCGGGTGACCAGATCCATCACCGTCCCGTAATAGGTATCCGGGGTGAAGACCTGGACTTCCATCCACGGCTCGCGGATTTCGGTGATCTCCTCCTCAGCCGGGAGCGCGGCGGGTGAATCCACTTTGCGCACGGCGCCGTCCAGCATCACGACTTCATATTCCACCGAGGGCGCTGTGGCGATCACGTCCAGATCGTATTCGCGTTCCAGGCGCTCCTGGATGATATCCATGTGAAACAGGCCGAGGAATCCGCAGCGGAACCCAAAGTTCAGCGCCTGCGAGGTCTCGGGCTGGTACACCAGCGAGGCGTCGTTGAGCTGGAGTTTTTCCAGCGCATCCTTGAGGTCGGTGTAGTCCTCGCCCTCGACCGGGTAGAAGCCGGCGAACACCATCGGTTTGATCTGCCGGTAACCCGGAAGCGGCTCGGCCGCCGGGCGGGAGGCGCTGGTGATCGTGTCGCCGACGCGGCACTCGCGGATGATTTTCAATCCGGTGGCGATGTAGCCCACTTCGCCGGCGGCGAGTTCCCCGGTCGGGCGCATTTCCGGCGCGAAGATGCCGATCTCGACCGGCTCGAAGCGGGCTTCCGACGACATCACCTTGAGCGCGTCGCCCATGCGAAAGACGCCTTCGCGCACCCGCAGATCGGCCACCACGCCGCGGTAGGAATCGTAATGGGAATCGAAGATCAGGCCGCGGGCGGGCTGGTCGAGGGAACCGGCGGGGTGAGGTACTTTTGCGACGATCGCCTCGAGCACGGCTTCGACGTTCTGGCCGGTCTTGGCCGAGATCGCGATGATGTCCTCGGCGTTCCCTCCGAGGAGCGAGGCCACTTCGCGGCCCACTTCCTCGGTCCGCGCCGATACCAGGTCCACTTTATTCAGGACCGGGATCACTTCCAGGTCGGATTCCAGCGCCAGGTAGAGGTTGGCGAGCGTCTGAGCTTCGATCCCCTGCGTGGCGTCGACCACCAGGAGCGCGCCCTCGCAGGCGGCCAGCGCCCGGCTCACCTCGTAGGCAAAATCCACGTGGCCGGGGGTGTCGATCAGGTTAAGCTCGTAAGTGGCGCCGTCTTTGGCGGTGTAATTCATGCGCACGGCCGAGGCTTTGATCGTCACGCCCCGCTCACGCTCGAGGTCCATGGTGTCCAGGACCTGCTCGGTCATCTGGCGGTCGGAAATCGTGCCCGTCCGTTGCAGCAACCGGTCGGCAAGGGTGGATTTGCCGTGGTCGACGTGGGCAATTATGCAGAAATTGCGGATGTGGGAGGTATCCATCGGTATGCGCGCTCCCTTGGCTGCCCGGGAGCGCGGGGTAAGTATACCCGAAAATCATCGTTTTCCCTTATTTCAAGGGGAAAACTCTCACTTTGTTTTCACTTAATGCGGACAGAGGACGAACAAAATGGCATACCGCTCACTCCCTCCCCTCCCCTTCCCCTCCCCAAATCAATGAGAGGCCAGCTGCTCAGAGGAAAAATTATCCTCATTGATTTGGGGAGGGATAGGGAGGGGAGAGCAAATGGGGGGACGTGCACTTGGGGGGAGGGAGGGGTCAATCGAATAATGCGTTAATCATCTTCCTGATATTTTCTTCGCCGGATTTCTCACCCAACCGCAAATACGCCAGGAACTCGATATTACCGGCCGGTCCTTTTAACGGAGAGGGGATCAATCCCGCTGCGGAAAAGCCGTCGTTTCCAGCCGAGGCAAGCACATCCTCCAGCACGCTCCGGTGGACGGCCGGATCCCGCACCACCCCGCCCTTCCCCACCAGGCGGCGGCCGGCCTCGAATTGCGGCTTGATCAGCACGACGGCTTCGGCGTCCGCTTTCATCCAGCCGCGCAGGACGGGAAAAAGCATTTTTAAAGAGATAAAAGAGACATCGGCTGTGAGCAGGTCGACCGATTCCGGTAACGTTGCCAGGTAGCGGGCGTTTTGCTCTTCCATCACCACCACCCGCGGATCGTTGCGCAGTTTCCAATCCAGAATGCCCTTGCCCACGTCGACCGCGTAGACTTTCGCGGCGCCGCGTTGCAGCAGGCAATCGGTAAATCCGCCGGTCGATGCACCCGCGTCGGCGCAGACCTTTCCCTGCGGCGAGATGCCGAACCGATCCAGCGCGGCGGCCAGTTTCTCCCCGCCGCGGGAAACGAACGGCGGCGGGGCCGTGAGCTCGATGCGCGAATCCGGCGGCAGCAATTTGCCCGGTTGGATAAGCAGTTCCCCGTCAACCCGCACGCGCCCGGCGAGAATCATCCGCTGGGCGAGTGAGCGGGTTTCGGTCAGCCCGCGTTCGGCCATCAACAGATCCAACCGCGTTTTCTTGCGTTCCGGCAAGGGTCACCTGTCCGTCTGAAAAATCCAGGGGCGGCAATAGGACCGCCCCTGGATTATGAATATGCCGATGCGGAAACCGGCGCTGATCCCAGGCATGGCCGGAGAGGGCGATTAGGGATTGACCGGCGGCGGCGCAGCGGCGGAGTTTTTCCGGGATTGGTATTTCATCCACAGGAATCCCCCCAAAGCACCCGCCGCCGCCATCAGGATCAGATCGGTGATGGCGCAGAAGCAAACCGGGATCAGCGAGTACAGGGCGGCTTCCGTTTCGGAGTAGGCCGCGCCGGTGAGCTCGGTGATCATATCGGTGATGGTCTGCGGCGTAAAAACGACGAACGTCCGGATCAGAAGACCCGCGGTGTTCCCGATCACGGCGCCGATCCCGGCCAGTCCTCCGGCAATCGCGCCCGCCGTGGCGGCTTTGTCGGTTCGTTGCGGTTTGTCGATGATGGCCGCCAGCGCCCCGGCGAGCAGCCCCAGGATGACCGCGAGAAACGGCGCGCAAGGAACCAAGGCGACGTTCGCCACCAGCATGTAGATGAAGGAAATAGCCCCCAGAATGACGGCGGAACGTATCATTGTGCCTCCTCCAAGATTTTCCTCATGTCAAGGCCGGTCCATTTCGGCGGAGCGGGCGCCCGTTCTCCGGCTGGTGATCTCCGCTGGAAAAACAGGTTCCCCGGTTTCCTATCCCGCCGCCGGAGTACCGGTTTTCTTTTTCGCGGACGTCTTCATCCACACCACCGCGCCGACCGCTCCCAGCCCGGCCATGACGGCCAGCAGGATCAGGCCGCAGAAACAGGAATTGAACACGGCGCCGAGCATCGCGTTCGCCATCGCAACCGGCGCCGCTCCCTCCTCGCACAGACCCGGCAGACAGGCTTGCACGGTTCCGCCCTGATAAACGATGTATTGGGCGACGGTCGCCCCGATGGTTTCCGCGACCAGCGCGACGGCGCCGGTTATGGCGCCCGCAATACCCCCCCGCACGGCCGCCTTTTCGGCATCGATCGGTTTTTCAAACACCGAACACAGAAATCCGGCGGCTAATCCCAGCACGACGGCGAGCATCGGGCTGATCAGGCAGCAAATGTTGTACGCAAGCCCGGAGAAAAGCACCAGGATGAAGGTGACCGCCCCTGTGATTGCGCTGGATTTGACCATTGTCCCTCCCAAGGGTGATTTCCGGCCATTATATCGCCGAAGCGATTGCCCGGTTCCGGACTCCTTCCGTCCCGGAGAACAATCCGGCATGCTTGCCAACTTTCGCCGGAGCCTTCTGATATATAATTTTTATATGTCAGACCTTCCGCTTACCGGCCGGACGGCGCTTGTCACCGGCGGGGCCGCGCGCCTCGGGCGCGCGATCGCCCTGGCGCTGGCCGCGCGCGGGGCCGACCTTGCCCTGCACTACAACTCCTCCGAAGCCGCGGCTGAGCGGACGGCGGAGGAGATTCGCGCACTCGGCCGCAAATGCCTGCTGATCGGCGCCGATCTGCGGCAGCCCGATTCCCCCGGCAAGCTATTCGAAGCGGCGGGCGCGTATTACGGACGGGCGGACATCCTTATCAACTCCGCCGCGGTTTTCGAGCGCGGAACCCTGGAAAAAACAACTTCGGATGTTTGGGAAAAAACACTGGCGATCAATCTGCGGGCGCCGTTCTTCCTGAGCCAGGCATTTGCCGCGCAAACAGAAAACGGGGACATAATTTTCCTTGCGGATTCCCGCGCCCGGCGTCCGACGACCGAATTTCTCGCGTACACGCTCACCAAATCCGCGCTCATCACCCTCACCCGGTCGCTGGCGAAATCCCTTGCGCCGCGGATCCGGGTGAACGCGGTCGCCCCCGGGGCGATCCTCCCCCCGCCCGGCGAAGGCGCGGAATATCTGCAGCGGCTGGTCCCCCGGATTCCGCTGGGGCGGCCCGGCTCGCCGGACGACATCGTCCGCGGGGCCGTCTACCTTCTGGAAGCGTCCTTCGTCACCGGCGAGATTCTGCATATCGACGGCGGCGAATACTTGTAATGCTCTCCACGAAGAACACGAAGGGTTCTTGTAAGGGCGCACGGCCGTGCGCCCTTACAGGGGACTCTTCGTGTCCTTCGTGGAAGAAAAGGAGTACGGCATGACCGATACACTCATCATCAAGGATCTGCTGGTCCGGACCGTACTGGGAGTGGCCGAGGAGGAGCGCCGGGACAAACAGGACGCGCTCATCTCCATCGCGCTCATCACCGATACCGCCGTTCCGGGGAAGACCGATAAGATCGAGGAT
>CAZYSF010000256.1:0-8735 GCA_964649635.1 uncultured Anaerolineales bacterium
GTGCTCAAGGAAATACTTGCACGCAAGCCCGATCCGCTTATCCGCCTGGATGGAACCGCCCAGCTCCGCCAGCTGGATGAGCGACCACACCGTCGAGAAGTATTTCGGGTTGTATCCCGGGCCGGGCTCCGACCAATACCCCTCGGGCTTCATCTTCCCCAGGATGACTCCGATCGGTCCGTCGGCATGCGCTTTTTTCTGCTCCTTCAACGCCGCCCCGCGGTCCAGATAAATATCCCGGAGCGCAAGGTAGCGTACCCCAGGATCCTCTTTCTCCAATAGCCACATCGCGGTATTTTGGATTTCTTTTTTATCCATGGGCATATTACATCCTTTCGCAATTCAACGGAAAATCAACAGCCGTGGCGCGGCGTTCAACAAATATATGAAAAAGTATAAGGACATTCCGAAAAATGCAAAGGGGGAATATCAGCTCCGACCGCCGCCCTCCGGCCGGAACTCCGCCTTTTTAACGGCATAAACGAGATCGTCGACCAGCTCGCCGCGGATTACCATGCTCGCGGGAAAATACGCTTCCTTTCTCATGCCCACCCGTTCCAACAGGCGGATCGAGGCTTTGTTGCGCGGATCGACGCTGGCGTACACCCGATCCTTTCCAAGCGTATCGAAGGCAAAGCGGCAGACCTCCATGAGCACCTCGGCGGCCAGCCCCCGGCGCCGGAACGCGGGCGAGAGGGTGATCCCGATTTCCAATTGGGTGGATTCGGTCTCGGAAAAATGCAGACCGACGTCGCCGATCATCATCCCGTTCTCCCGCAGAGTCATCGCCAGGGATAACCAGGTGCCGCGGGCGCCCGGGACCAACCCGTTTTGCTTTTCGATGAACGTACGCACTTCGGATATGTCCGCCGGCCGCCAAACCTGGTAGCGCGAGACGTCCGGCCGCGACCGGTACCGGAACATGATTTCGGCGTCTGCCGCCTGCAGCGGGCGGAGAATCAGCCGGCGGGTCGAAAGCACAACATCCATGGCATCGCCTGCGGCATCATCCATTATTGGTGCAAAGATACGTCGCCCCGAATCCGCTCCCGTAATCCGCCTTGTCGATCCGGAAGCCCGCCCGCGCCAGCATCCCCTCCATGATCCAGTCATAGGTGCTGTGTTCGTCGCGGATGTGCGTTTCCACCTCGGCGGCGAATTCCGCCCCCACTTTTTCCTTCATCTGGTTTATCCAAACCTCGATCTGCCCGCGGATGGCCGGATCCTTTCCCGGGAAGACGATATCAAACAGGTACAGCCGGCCGCCGGGCTTGAGGATCCGGGCCAGCCGCTGCAGCCCGAGGAACTTCCAGAAATCCGGGAGGTGATGCAGCGCGGCGCTGGAGACGATGAAATCCACCGGATCCGCCCTGTGCTCGTAGGTGAGGAATCCGCCCTGTTGGAAAACGATGTTTTCTATTTTTCGCGCGGCGGCCTGCCCGCGGCAGTAATCCAGCATCGCGCGCGAGACGTCCACGGCGTAGACCGTCCGGCACAACGGCGCGGCGTGCAGGACGAAGGCTCCCGTGCCGGCGCCCATATCCAGGATGGTATCTTCAGGCTTTACGCCCAGCCGTTCGATCACGGCCTCCGCATCCCTGCGGTAATCGCGGAAACGCCTGTGGCGCTCATCGTACACGGCAACCTGAGAGGGGTCGTTGTAATCCACACCCGGATGCCGCAGTTCATCGTAGTGCCAGGCGGGTTGAATCATCCCAGCTCCCTTTTCAACGGATTTTCACTGGAGGATGCCTTGCATATTCCGGAAATGCATCCGCGTTTCCGGTTCGTGCAGGGCGGATCCGGCGATGGAATTATTACTTTTGACTGTCTTGAATTCGTAAAAACCGCATGGATTGAATGATGGCCAGGATGAACGAAGCAACGAAAATCCCCAGATTTCCAAATGCATAGAGGTCCAGGGAGATCCCGGGGATGAGGGCGAGGCCGATCGCACCGAGAATGGCGCAAAGCCCGACGAACACCAGCCATTTTCCGCTGTAGGCGTTTACGGAGTACCACAGCTCCGGGTCCTCCAAGGTCCATCGGATCCGGAATCCATACCAGGGATTGGGGGGGATCTTCCGCAGGATTAATGGGATGGACAACAGGATCAGGAGCAATCCCCCGAGGATGTAGATCGTCTTTAGGAGGGTCATAGGTTCTCAGCTCCCTGATACCCGTGTCGGACGAAGCGGCAGCCGCCCGGCGGTTTGACGGCGGCCGGCGCGCGAGGCACCTGGCCGCCCGCAACACGATGGATTTATTCTATCAAAGAATCACTTATCCGATTTTCGGAAGCGACCGCCCCCGGCCGGATAATCCGGCCGGTCTCCATTTCCGTCGCCCGGGATGCCCTTCCGCGGGAGGAATGCTACCGATCGTCGCCTGCGCAGGATGGATTCCTCCCAATCGGAAGCAAATTCAATTTTTACCCCATAGTCAGAATGCATGAGAAGCGATAAACTTGCACCGTTCAATCCCACCCCGGAAAAGGATCCCAACCTATGGGCGGTTTTTTTGGCGTTGTCTCCAAGGAAGATTGCATTAACGATCTGTTCTACGGAACCGATTACCACTCGCATTTGGGAACCAGCCGGGGCGGAATGGTGGTATTGGGGAAGAGGGGTTTTGAACGCGCGATCCACAACATTGAAAACTCCCAGTTCCGTTCCAAATTCGAAGCCGACCTGGGGAAAATGGACGGCACCATGGGCATCGGGTGCATCAGCGATACCGAGGCGCAGCCGCTGATCATCCGCTCCCACCTGGGGCATTACACGCTTTCCACCGTCGGGCGGATCAACAACATCGAGCCCATCGCCAAACAGGCCTACACCGACCACACCGCGCACTTCCTCGAAATGAGCGGCAGCGAACTTAATCCCACCGAACTGGTGGCCTCGCTCATCGACCAGGGATCTTCGATCATCGACGGAATCCGCCGGGCGCAGCAGACCGTCGACGGCTCATGCTCCATGCTGCTCCTGACGGCCGAGGGCATTTACGCCGCGCGCGACCGATTCGGCCGCACCCCCGTCATCCTCGGCGAGAAGGATGGCGCTTACTGCGTCACGATGGAGAGCTGCGCCCTTCCAAATCTGGATTTCCGCATTCATTCCGAACTCGGCCCGGGTGAGATCGTCCTGATCACCCCGGACGGTGTTCAAAAACTATCCCCTCCCGGAAACTCACTGCGAATTTGCGCCTTTCTGTGGGTGTACTACGGCTACCCGGCCTCCACATACGAAGGTATCAACGTGGAAGTGATGCGCAACCGCAGCGGCGCCGCCCTCGCCCGCCGCGACAGCGTCTCGGTCGATCTGGTGGCGGGCGTCCCCGATTCCGGGATCGGCCACGCGATCGGGTACGCCAACCAGTCGCAGATCCCTTACAGCCGCCCCTTTGTCAAGTACACGCCCACCTGGCCGCGCAGTTTCATGCCGCAGGACCAGCACATCCGGAATCTCGTGGCGCGGATGAAGCTGATCCCGGTGTTCGAACTGATCCAGGGCAAGCGCCTGCTCCTGTGCGAGGATTCGATCGTGCGCGGCACCCAGCTGCGCGAAACGATCGACCGGCTCTACGATTACGGCGCCAAGGAAGTCCACATGCGTCCGGCCTGCCCGCCGCTCGTTTACGGCTGCCGGTTCCTCAACTTCTCCCGCTCCCGTTCGGATTTCGACCTGGCCGGACGGCAGGCGATCCGCGAACTCGAGGGCCAGGAGGATGTGGACCTCGCCGAATACGCGGCGACCGATTCCGCCAAGCAGCGGGCGATGATCGACCGGATCCGCACCCGCTTGAACCTGACCACCCTGCGCTACCAGACGCTTTCGGACATGGTCGAAGCGATCGATCTCCCCAAAGAAAAGGTTTGCACGTATTGCTGGGACGGGGTGGGGTAACCTTTTCAGCCCGCATCCAGACGTTTTCCGACAATCCCCGCTTGCCATCGGCGTTTCCATCGGGAAAGCGCCTCGTTCGGATATTCCTTTTTTCTGCGATCAGGGTATCCCCCGATGAAAACCAAACAGGAGTCTGCCATGGAAGATTTATTTCAATCGATTGTCCAGTCGGCGGTTCGTTATCGAAAATCCCTCCCGGACCGGCCGGTCGGAGTTCGCGCATCGTATGACGAATTGAAATCGCTCCTGGACGCCGTTCTCCCGGAGGATGGGGAATCCCCGGAGACGGCCGTCCGGAAGCTGATGGCGGGCGTGGAGCAGGGATTGATCCACAGCACCGGTCCGCGCTACTTCGGATTTGTGGTCGGGGGATCCTCTCCGGCAAGCGTCGCCGCGGACTGGCTTACTTCCGCTTGGGATCAAAACGCGCAGGTGTACGCGAGCTCTCCGGCCGCATCGATTGTCGAGGAAGTCGTCGCCCGCTGGATACTGGAGCTGTTGGGCCTGCCGGCGACCGCCGGCGTGGGTTTTACGACAGGCACGCAGATGGCCCACCTCACCGCGCTTTCCGTGGCGAGGAATTCCGTGTTGCGTGATCGCGGATGGGATGTGGACTCCGACGGCTTGCAGGGCGCTCCGCATATCCGGATCCTGTGCGGCGATTGCTGTCACGCCACGATCCATACGGCCGTTTCGATGATGGGTCTTGGAGCCGGGAATATCCGGGAGATCCCGTCTGATGGAGAAGGGCGCATGCGGCTGGATGCCTTCCGGCGGGAGTTGGAAGCAAATACCGATCCGACCATCGTTTGCGTTCAGGCCGGCAATGTCAACACCGGCGCGTTTGACCCGATCGGGGAAATCATCACGCCGTCAAAAAACCGCGGGGCCTGGGTGCACGTGGACGGCGCTTTCGGGCTTTGGGCGGCGGCCTCACCGCGGTTTTCCCACCTGGTGGCAGGGGTTGATCAGGCCGATTCATGGGCGACGGATGCGCATAAATGGCTGAATGTCCCGTACGATTCCGGGATTGCGATTATCCGCAAATCCGAAGCGCACCTCGGTTTTAAAACAGCGCGTTGCGCCTACGCCGGCCCAGCCCATGCGGCGGGCCGGGACGGTTCGCAATGGGCGCCGGAAAATTCGCGCCGCGCCCGGGGTTTTGTGCTTTATGCCGCGCTCAGGAACCTTGGCCGACGAGGCGTGGCGGATATCGTCGAGCGTTGCTGCGGCCTGGCAAAATCCTTTGCCTCCCAACTCGCCCAAATTCCGGATGCGCGGATAATCAACGCTGTCGTTCTCAACCAGGTGTTGTGCCGGATCGAGCCGGCGGGCATCGCCGATCTCGACTCCTTCAACGCCTCGCTGGCATCCCGCATTCAACAAGCCGGCATATGCTGGATCGGCACCACCCGGTGGCGGGGGAAAACCATGCTGCGGATATCGATCTCCAATTCCAACACGACCGGCGCCGATGTAAGCTTGTCCGTGGCCGGCGTGGCTCAATCGATTAAAGAAGAAATCGCGCGAACAGACCGGTAAGCGGTTCGACAAATTCAGATTGTCACCGCGGTTTGGCGCGCTTCCGCAATGCTTCCAGCCGCGCCAGATTTTCATACGGTTGGATGAACGATTGATAATCGTCTTCGGGGATCGCCGCACCGGTTTTTTTCTGGAGATCCTGCAGGGTGACAATGCGTTCCTTCAGCCGTTCGCAGATATACTCCCCGCACTCCGAGCAGTTTTCCAGCCCTTTCGCCGTCACGCACGGCCGGACGGGGCAATTCGCATCTATCAGCTTGGGGTTCGCTTCCCGGCAGCCTTCGCAATAGATCCCTTCCTCCGGAATCCGGAAACCGAAATACTTAAACCAGCCGTCGCTGAGTTTTTTGCGATTCGAGGGAGTGGTTTCAATATTTGGTTTATATGCCAGGCAGAGGTCGCAACGGTAGCCACACCGGGTCAAAATCGGTTCCATATCAATTCCTTTCGCCGCCGAAATCGGGCGCCCAAGCCCGGACCTGGTTTTCCGGAACGGGGATGGAGACGGAATACCCGACCCGGAAAAAGACGCAACGGACCGCCTGAGGTTTTTTATTAAGGCGGCTTCCGTTGCATTTGTTGTTCAGCAGGATCCTGGAATTGCCCGGCGGTGCTTTTATTTTTCCTTTTTGCTTTTCCTTTTTATATCCGCCCCGTGCGCCCGCTTGTAGGTTTGGATATCCACGAACCGGCCCTTCTTATCCCGGACGGCATACAGTTTGGTTCCCGATCGGCTGCGGTGAGTTGTTCGTTTGGCCATTTCGTCTCCTTTTTGAACGGCATGATCCGCACAGGGCATCCGCTCACGAAATTCCGGGTGAACCTTGTCCATCCGCCGTAGGGCGATGGCATTTCCATTATAAGCAATTCCCGCAGGAGGATTCCGGCGGGCGGTCGCTTTTCACTCCGCCTTTATGCCAGCGGTTCAGCCATCGTCCGCATCTGGATTTCAATAATCCGCGCCTGGGCGGACTGGGTGCACGCCAGAAGCACCGCGCTGGCCACATCCTCGGGTTCGAGCATCCCCGACCGGGCGACTCCTTCCTCCGTCCGGCCCTTCCCGATCGCAAATTCGGTTTTCACGCCGCCGGGGCAGATCACGCCGACTTTAATTCCGTGCGGCCGCAGTTCTTTATCGAGCCCCTGTGCGAATCCGACCTGAGCGAATTTGGTCGCGCAATACACCGCCTCGCCCGCGAATCCGTAGATCCCGGCCATGGAGGAAATCATCAGCAGCATTCCGGATTTCTGCCGGATCATCAGCGGGACGGCCTGGCGGGTGAAGAGGAACGTCGAGCGCATGTTGCTGTCCATCATCTCGTCATACTCGTCCGAGTCTGTGTCGATCAGGTTCTTGTAATTGCCGACGCCGGCGTTGTTGACGAGGATATCCAGCCGCCCGAAGGCTTTTACCGCGGCGTCGACCGCCCGGCGCGCCGTCTCTTCCTCGCGGGCATCCCCGGCAACGATCTCCGCCCGCGATCCGCTTTTCCGGATCTCCCCGGCCAGCGCTTCGAGCCGCTCCCGGCGCCGGGCGGTGAGGACGATGTCCGCGCCTTCCGCCGCGAGCGCACGCGCGACCGCCGCGCCGATCCCGGAACTGGCGCCGGTGATCAAAACTGTTTTCCCTGCCAATTGCTTGCTCATGCTGTCCTCCATAGAAGGTATCGGCGGTTTTGTTCCAACCGCTTCACCAGAGATTAAAATTATGATCGTACTTTCCCATTCCCCGGAACCCGATCCGTTCCCCGCGGCTCCACGCCATCCCCTCCACCCTGGCCAGCACCTCATAGTAATCGATATCGATATACGGAAGAACCGGCGGCATGCGCATCCGCGAACGATGGGAATATACCGGGCTGACTGTCAGGTCGAGATCCGGCGACCGGATCTGCCAGGGGCGGTCGACAGCGTCCGGAGTGAAAGCGAAGTGCGCCGGCGAAGCCAGATACTGCCATGTCCCCGCGTGCCACAGGCATGTGTAATGGTGCGGAATCCCGGAATCATACAGGCAGTCCATTACAATCCCGGCCGTTTGCGGCGCCCAGAAGTGCAGCCAGTTCGCGGTCGAGTGGCGCGGCTGGACACCCCAGTTGTGCTCGCAATAACCGGATCCCTTGAACGGAATTTCGCGGCCCTTCAGATTGATTTTTCCTTCCGCCGTATTCATGGGGAATTGCAGGATGTGGTAATCGATCGGACGCGCCAGCAGCCGGTTGGCATGGGCCGGGGTGCGCGGATTCTGCCGGCAATGAATTTCAAGCTGTGCGGTGCGCGCATCGATCTCCCACCCGTCCTCGGCCCGGCCGCGGAACCGGACGTGCCCCCACCCGCCACGGGCCTCAACATCGACGGCATCACCTTCCGCCGCCCGGAATCCTCCCAGGTGCTGTTCCTCCAGTCGTTCACCGCTTCCGTAATTGACGGCCAGGAGCGAAACGTAGCTGCTCGGGAAGCTTTCCAGGGCCAGCAGGACAAAATAAAATTTTTGTTCCTCGTCCAACCCTTCGAACGACCACCACTGCTTCCGCCGCAGCGCCGCGAGCATCCCGTGGCGGCGCGATTCGATTCGAACCCTGCCTTCCCCTTCCATGGCTATGCCTCCTTGGGCCGGAGCGATTGATCGGTTCCCATTACGGGATAAGCGCCCTCGCCGAACACAACAGGGTGATTTTTCCATGGTCGTAAAGATCGACATGCGTGAGGTATACCCCGTCGCGCGAGAGATGGAACATCCCGATCGGCACCGGAAGGGATTCTTCGATCCAGGTTGCGCCGCCGTCGGATGTGCGCAAAGCCCGGGTCCGCCCCGTCCCGCCGCCGATCGTGGTCATCGCGGCCACCCCGTGCATCGCGTCGGAAAAACGAACGACCGCGGAATGATTGAGACTGGGAATATTCACGCCCGCTTCCAGCCCGAGTGAATGCGCCTGCCAGGTCACTCCCCCATCCGCGCTGACAAACAGGCTGCCCGCGGTGTCGAGGATGTATCCGTCGCGCGGAGTGCGCAGATGCAGCGCGGCGGGCGCGCCCATCCCTTCCGGAAACGGCAGGGCATTCCAGGTTCTTCCGCCGTCGGCCGTCGCATAAAAATCGGGCTGTTCGGTTGTCATCCCCCAGCCGGTGAGTTCGTCCGCAAAGCTGATGTATTCGCTATGCCTGGTCCACGGGAAAGGCCCGGCCGATTCCCAGGTATGCCCGCGGTCGGTGGAGATCTCCAAATCCCCGCCGCCACCGAGATACCACATCTTCCGGTCGCCTTCCAGGATCTCCAGCGCCGCGCGC
>CAZYSF010000257.1:0-8928 GCA_964649635.1 uncultured Anaerolineales bacterium
TGGGCATCTTTCCCAGGAGCAACTTGCCGAAAAATTGGCGGCCGCCAAACTCATGGTCGTGCCAAGCCGGCTGGAAGGGTTCAGCATCGCGATCCTGGAGGCGCTGTGTTGCGGCGTTCCGGTGGTGGGCTGGGCGCCGCAGATCAAGGAATTGGAAACCCTGTTGGGCATGCCGGTCGGGCGTTCCTTCGACGGCCGCACCCAGACGCCGGCGGAACTCGTCGAAATCATCCAGGATGCCCTCCGGCAGTGGAGCGGCGACGGCGGCCTGCGCCCGCGCCTGGCAACGGCGGCGCGGGACGCCTTCTCCGAAGAACGGTATGCCGCGGCCTATCTGGATTTATATCGGGAGATGACCGGTTCCTGAACCGTGATGCACGGGCATATCCGGATGCACAATCCCCGGCCTTTCCTCCCGGGCCTCGGAGAAGCGCCTTCACGATAAAGAACGAATTAATTTTGTTTCCCGCGGGAAATCCGGCGGTTTATCGCAGGCGCTCCGATTGCACGGCCTGCAAGAATCGAGTATTCTAAAAGCGGAGAAGAAATTCATGGCTATCCGGATCGAATCCAACGGATTGTATCTGGAAGGACGTCAGATCCCGCTCTATTCCGGGTCCGTCCATTACTGGCGCCACGCCCCGGAAGTATGGCGGACGATCCTGGAACGGATCAAAGAACTCGGCTTCGAACTCGTCTCCATCCCCATCCCATGGGGACTTCATGAATCCGGCCCCGGGATTTTCGATTTTGGAGAACGGAATCCCCAGAAGGGGCTGCCGAAATTTCTGGATCTGTGCCGCGACGTCGGGTTGCTGACGGTGGTCCGCCCGGGACCGGTGATCGACGAGGATATGCCGTACGGCGGTTTCCCCCTGCGGGTGATCCGCAATGCCGCCGTCTGGGCCCTGACCTCGACCGGCGCTCCGGCGGTATCTTCGCGGCTTACTCCGCCGGTCGCCATTCCATCCTATGCCAGCGAAAAGCTGTTCCAGGAAATCACCAAGTTCTTTGATCAGCTGATGCCGATCCTCACCCCGCGCCAGTATCCCGACGGGCCGATCGTCCTTTGCCAGATAAACCGGGAGACCGCCTTCATGGGCCGGGTTCAGGCGTACGATCTGGATTATTCGCCCGAATCCATCGCCCTGTACCGCCAGTTTCTCAATGAAAAGTACGGTTCCATTGAATCGTTGAACGGCGTTTATGGAGGACGGTACACGGCCGTGGGGGAGATCGTCCCGCCCAAATCGTGCGAGGCGGTCGTACAGCGGGATCTCCCCTGGTATATGGACTGGGTGGAATACAAGGAATACCTGATCCGCCGTTTCCACACCCGCCTTGCCCAGATGTTTCGGGAGCGGGGGGTGACCGTGCCGCTGGCCATCGACGGCCCGGCGGTATTTTCCACCCCGGTCGACAGCCTCGCGTTGCAGAAAATCATCGAGACGCCGTTGTTCGGAATGGAAATTGAACCTCGCCCGGCGGATTATCACGCCATGGCCGCCCACATCCGCTACCTGACTGGCACCAGCCGGTTGCCGTACGCCTCCCGGTTCGGATCGGGGGAATCCTGGTTCACGCCGAACGTTCTGACGCCCGCCGAGCAGGAATTCTGCATTTTATGCGCCGTAATGCACGGCATGAGTGCGGTGGATTTTCATATGCTGGCCGAAGGCGATCGCTGGGTGGGCGCTCCAATTAAGCGGTCGGGCGCGTTCCGCGAGGAGTATGCGGATGTCTTCCGGCGGCTGGGGGTTTTCTTCGCGCACCACAAAATCTGGGACAGTAAAAAGAATTGCCGGACCCTGGTGCTCGTGTCGACCGGCCTGGAACGGTATCACAGCGCTTTCTCCACCCTCAACCACGCCTACCTGGGGCTGCTGCGCATCCCCAAGGTTTTTTCCGAAGTTCCCTCGTCGCTCGGATTTCAGACCGAACCCATGCAGCAATCGATCCTTGAGGAGGGCAGTTGGATACAGGAAGCCTGCCGCTACCTGGAAAACGCCCAGGTGGAGTACAACCTGGCTCCTTCGCGCCTGATGCTCGATGAACTGACCAAGTACGATATGGTATTCGTCCCCACCGCCGATTTCATGGACCCGCAGGAACAGGAAAAACTCCTCGGGTTCGCGGATCGCGGCGGGCACCTGGTTTTCGGACCGGCGCTGCCGACGCTTGACGAACGCATGAATCCGGCGTCGGTTTTCGGCGGTGTCACCCCCTCTCCCGGCACCCAGACGCGTGAATCAGGGAAGGTCACCTTCCTGCCGTCGTTTGAGCTGGCCAAGGATTTGATCACGCCGGACATGCCGAACGTTGTCCTGCTCGACAACCCCAACCTGCGGCTGACGATCCGCGGCGGATCGACCATCCTTGTCTACCTGGCGAATCCGACCAATACGATCCAGCGCTCGCTGATGATTTCGTCCTGGCCTCTGCGCGGCGCGTGGAATGCACCGGGCGAAACGCAAGCCGGATCGGTGACGACCGAGGTGGCCCCGTTTTCCGTGCAGGTATGGGAGGTTCTGAAATGATTGCCCGCGATGTGGAAATCACCGACCTGCGCCCCGACGCTTGGAGAAACCTGGCTTCGCTGATCGAGACCTCGCGCATCGCCGATGTCCGGCCGACGCACCCCAATCTGCTCTCCATCCTCCATCATGGCGGCAAGGTCCTGCGGGTGTATGCGCCGGCGGGCTTCCGCGTTCCGGCGATCGAACTGGTCGACGACCCGCAGGAACTGGCCAAGAAGCTGTATTATCAGCTCCCCGGATTGGACAGCGTGCAGATTCTGGAGAAGGACAGCCTGGTCCAGTTCTCGGACCGCGCCCAGCGCGCAGACTGGGTCACCAACGACCTGGAAGATTTCGTATTCAAGGCGTACGCGCTCGCGGAACAGGATCCCGCCGGTCTGGCGTTCTATCCGCAATTCAGCTCTAAATGGAACGGGTTCCCGCTGGAATCCATCCGCGCCTGGATCACCTCCGGACCGGATCCGTGCGCGTATTTTCTGGGGATCACCCGCAATTCCACCCCGTGGCTCACCCTGATCCTGCGCGTGGTGGAAAAAAAGATCCGGCTGATCACCACGATCGATTTTCTTGCGCGGTTCGACGTTCCCGTCGCGGGAATGCCTTCGAACCCGAAGGACCTCTCCGCCGTCTGCGAGGCGATCCACGCCCACGTCGCCCCGATCCGGTCGGCGCTCATCTGCGATTACATGACGTTCGCCCGCCTGCTATCATCGGAGGATAAACGCCGCGACCTGACGCTGGCCATGGCCGACGGCTCCGCATCCTCCTTCGGGATCATCGAATAACAAACCGTCCCGTGAAAAAACACGGGACGGTTTTTCTATAAATATGGATCTGTTCTTCTTTGTGTTCTTTGCGGCTTAGCGGCTAAAAGGGGTTTTCTCTCCCGCTCTTTTTATGCCGGAGTGTGCCAATCCGGCATCCAGGAACCGGTTAAGTAATCCCCGTGACACCCTGATCCCGGCTTCGTGCACGCCGGGATGACGAACAATAGTCACGCCGGGATGACGAACAATGGTCACGCCGGGATGACGAACAATCGTCACGCCGGGATGACGAACGTCCGTCCTGAAATGCATAGACTGGATTCACGCTGAGAACACGCGGGAATGACGAGTCCCGACCGATCGCCATAAAACAACAAATCCGCGGCGGTTTCGAAGCCGAGGCCGCTGCTGGTATAATTTTCAACCCCGGCGGCGCAAGCCAATGGAAAACCGGGTGTAAAAACCCTGAATTCGGAGATGGAATGGAAAAACGCAAGGTTCTCATCGTCGGCAGCGGCGTTGCCGGCGCTATTCGGCATCTGCCCTTCTTTAAGCAGCATCCCGAGGTGGAACTCGCCGGGATGATCGACCCGGACCTCGCCCGCGCGCGGCGCGTGGCCGACGAAAACGGGATTCCCGGCGCGTACCCCTCGCTCGAGGAAGGCCTCCGCCAGACTGGCGCGCGGATCGTTTCGGTCTGCACGCCGCCGCAGACCCACAAGGACCTTACGATCTACGCCTTCGAACACGGCGCGGACGTGCTTCTGGAAAAACCGTTCGCGGTCACCCTCGAAGAGGCACGCGAAATCGTCGCCGTCCAGCTTCGCACCGGACGGAAGCTGTCGGTCGTCCACCAGAATAAATTCATGGCGGGGATCCTGCGCATGACGGATATCGTCCGCCGCGGTGAGGCGGGACGCGTGCTGCACATCGGCCTGACATGGATGACCAACGGCGACCAGGACCGGATGGTGATCGACCCGAACTTTTGGTGCCATAAAATTCCGGGCGGCCGCTGGGCGGAAAGCCTCCCGCACCAGCTCTACATCGCCTACGCGCTCGTCGGCGAGATGCGCCTTCTTTCCGTCGCCGCGCGCAAGACCACCGACAAGTGGCCGTGGATGAGCGCCGATGAAGTGGACGTCGTCCTGGAGAGCAAAGAGGGGTACGTCAACATCCGCATGTCGGCCAACCCCGCAGAGACCAAACGCCGGATCAACGTGCTGCACGGCACCAAGGCCTCGTTTATGTTCTCCTACAAGACCGCCTTCACCCTCGCCGAACGGCCGAATGCGAGAATATCGGTGGATTTGTTCCGGCGCTGGCTTGGCGCGCGCCTCAGCCCCAAACCCAGGCAGGCCGTGCCGCCCTCACCGCACGAGTACGTCATCAACCATTTTCTGGATTATGTCCTGCACGACGGACCCAATCCCACGTCGCCCGAGGAAGCGCTGCACGTCGAGGAATTGAACGAACATTTCGGCGCGGCATTCGAGCGCGTCATCCGGAACGCACCGGGCGGCTGAGGACCCCCATGGGCGCAGGCGGCACTGCGGCGCATCTGCGCTTCCGCCCGAACCCCGAGCCCGACGGGGCGTTCGAGCAGGCGGAAGACGCGCCCATCCCCGTCGCGGCGCCGGATTGGGACCGGGCGCTCGAGCTCCTCCGCAGGTTAAACAATCTGACCGACGCCCCGGGAAGGCGCATCCCGTCGATCCTGACCGAAGACGGTTTCGAACCGTGGTGGTACGGGCAGGACCGCCTGCTGCGGTTTTACCTCGTCCCGCTTACCCAATTGCTGCCATTCCTCACCGCTGTCGACGGGAAGACGCTCATCCGCGTGGAGGATGCCCCGCCGGATTTCGAGCGGGTGCTGAGGGCGATCGGCGGGAAGGAAGGGTTTGCCGGCTGGTCCGGCAACCCGCTTCCGAAACAAAAGCCAACGCCTGGCAAGTGGGCGATGTTGGCCCTCGCGCTCGCCTCGCTGGCTGTGTTCCGAATCACCCGGCGGGATACACTCTTCTATATCATCGACCATATCAGCCCGGGTATCCGCCAGGATTTCCGGTTCACCCCCCTCTACCATGAATTGGAACGCGCGCGATTCCGCTTCGCGGAATACGCGCATACCCTTTCCCCAAAGCAGGCGATAAATAATTTTTTCCGAAGGCGAAGGCCGGTTGTCTTTCTGGAATCGGCGGATTTCCTGGCTCAGCTTGCCGGCCCGCGCATTCCTGCCCCGGAGGTGGCGCTTCCCCCCGCCGGAGGATTGTCCGTCGAGGATCGAGCGCTGCGGGCGCTGGTCCCGGCCGCGATCGATGCCTGCGTGCAGTCCATCGCCCGCCAGCGGATCCTGAAACGCGCGCTGCGTTTCCAGCGGGTCCGCCGGGCGGTGATCTTCGACGACAACCGCCATAACTTCGAACTCATCGCCGCCTGCCTGACGCTCGGCATCCCGGTCCTCGGATTCCAGCATGGTGTGTTCAATAAATTCCATGCCGGGTTGATGGCGTACGGCTTCGCCGGAGCCCGCCCGCATGCCTTTGACCGCTATGGTGTCTGGAGCGGCCTGTTCCGCGACCGGCTGCTGCGTGACAGCGTCCTCTTCGCGCCGGAACGGGTGTTTGTCGCCGGCCCGGTCCGGCCGCCGGATGTGTCGACCGCCATGCTGGACGAATCGCGCCGGCCCGCCGATCCGGCGGCGAAAATCCGCATCCTGGTGGTTTCCGAGCCGCTCGCGAGAAAAAGCGAGGTGGCCGCCTACCTGCGGGCGCTGATGCAGGATACCGGATTCGAGCTTTACCTTAAGCTCCGCCCCGGTGAATCCGAAAAGAGCCTTGAGGAATATTCCCTGACGGCATCGGGTGTGAGGCTGCTGCGGACCGGGACTGTGTACGAGGCCTGCGCGCAGGTGGATACGGCGATCGGCACCTATAGCTCGGTATTATATGAAGCGGCGCTGATGTCGGTCCCCATCGTCTGGATGAAAACCACTCGCGCATACGGCCGCGAATTGGTCGAAGAAGGGCTTGCCGAAAAAGCGGAACGCCCGGAAGACCTCCCCGATGCGATCCGCAGGGCATGTGCCATCCCGGCAGGCGAACTGCGCCGTCGGCGGGAGCGGATCTGGGGCGGTGAAATCCGGAGCGGCGCTGTCTCCCTCATCCAGGAATTACGCCGGATGGGCGGTGAGTAAAGACATGCCGATAAAAAAAACCGCGCATCCCGGATCCAAACCGCGAATCGCTTATCTGATTCCCTATCTGCGCGGATTCCGCGGATGGGTCACTTTTGTTGAGGGCGCGATTCACGCGCTGCAGAAATATGTCGAACCAGTGCTGATCGTATCCCGCGGGGATCAGGCCGCGGCGGCGGAAAAATTTCCTCACCTCGAACGGCATGTCCTGCCCACGGTCCAGGCCGAGGAGTGGAGCGGGACGACCCTGTCGATGCTGCGCTGGATGATCCCTTCGGTCTGGGCGGCCCGGGCTTTACCGGATCTGCGGGTGCGGTTGGTGCATTCGATGGAAATGTTTCCCGCCGGCTGGGCCGGGGATGTGCTCGCCCGTTCACAACGAACACCCCATGTCCTTACCGCTCACGGGACCTATTCGATCCTTTGGAGCAAGTGGCCGCTGCTGAACCGCCATTATCACGGCATCCTGCGCCGGGCGGCTGCAATTTACCCGATCTCCCATGGGACGGAAGCGAAATTGTGGGATGTGTATCACGCGGACCTTGGATCGGTGACCGTCCGGACGATTCTGAATGGGTCCCGATCTGCCGGACAGGTTTCCCCCGAAATCGCCCGGAATCGGCGGCAACCTGAGGCGCCGGTCGTGTTATCCGTTGGAATGGTCAAGCCCCGCAAGGGATATCACGTCAGCCTGGCCGCGTTCGCCCGGCTTCAGAAACGCTTTCCCGACGCGGTTTACCGCGTCGTCGGACGGCCGCCGGACGGGTCGTACGGCCTTCTATTAAAAGAAATCATCCGTCGCGAAAAAATGCATGGGGTCACATTCCTTGGTACGGTGGATTCCGCCCGGTTGGATAAGCTGTATCGGCAGGCGTCGATGTTCGTCCTGTTGTCCCAGGAAGTGGACCGTCATTTCGAAGGCTTCGGCCTGGTGTTCCTGGAAGCCGGCGCCTACGGCCTGCCGGTCGTGGGGAGCCGCAGCGGCGGAATCCCCGATGTGGTGATCGACGGCGATTCCGGCATTCTGGTCAATCCCATGGATGCCGACGCGGCCGGCGAAGCGATGATCCGCCTCGCGGAAGATCCGGAACTGGCCTTGCGGATGGGATCGGCCGGACGCCAGCGGGCCGAGCATCTGACCTGGGACCTGTACGCCGGGGAGCAGTGGGAGGCGTATGCGCGGCTGCTGGGCGGCTGATGGAACATGGGCAGGCGTCGTTCACAGGAGCCCGCAAGGGCGAGACTGTCCCGAGCACAGCGAGGGAAGGAATCGGTGATGCTATGTGTTCATTGGACTCATTGGCATTGGCAATTGATTCCTCGCCCTGCAATTCAGGGCTCGGAATGACTCCAATAGACGGGATCTCGCATTGAACGCTTCCTCCCGCATCCGGATTGCCTTCGTCATCCCGCTCCTGAGCGGGCGGGGCGGCTGGCCGACGGCGACGCTCGGCATCCTGCGTTCGCTCGCGCCCCAGGTCGAGCCGTTATTGATCGTGGCGAATGCCGACCGCGATGCGGCGAAATCACTTTTTCCGGATGCGCAGGTGTTAACCCTCCCGGAAGTCCAGCCGAATGTCGCCGGCTCGATCCGTTCGGCGGCGCACATGCTGCCGAGTCTCCTCGCGCTGCGGTCGTTCCCGCGCCTTGGGGTCCGGATCGTCCATTCGCTCGAGCTCTTCCCCGCCGGGTGGATCGGCGACATCCTTGCCCGGCGCGAAGGCGTGCCGCACGTTATCACCACCTTCGGTACCTACGGCGTGGTCTGGCACCGTTGGCGGCTGACCTCCCGGATCTGTGCCGGCATCCTGCGCCGGGCGGCGTGCATCTGCCCGATGTCGAGGGGCACCGCGGAGAAGATGCGCGCCCGGTTCGCCGGCGCGCTGGCCGACACCCACATCCGGGTCGTTCTGCAGGGCTCCGAATTCACCGGACGCGTGCCCCGCGAAGCGGCCGAAAAGAAAATTTTTCCACCCGACCCGTCCGTGATCTCGGTCGGCGGGATCAAGCCGCGCAAGGGGTATCACATCAGCCTGAAAGCTTTTGGAATTCTGCAAAAGCGGTTTCCCGGCGCGCGCTATGTGGTGGCCGGGGGCGGCATCGGGAATGAATACCACCGCGAGCTGGAGGAAATTATCCGCCGGGAAAAAATTCACGATGTAGAATTTCTCGGCACAGTGGATCCCGCCCGGCTGGACCGGTTGTACCGCGAAGCGTCGATGTTCCTCCTGCCGTCGCAGGAAGTGGACAGTCATTTCGAAGGCTTCGGCCTGGTGTTTCTGGAAGCCGGCGCGTACGGATTGCCGGTTATTGGCACCCTCAGCGGCGGCATCCCGGATGCCGTCGTCGACGGCGAAACGGGATTTCTGCTGCCTCCCGATGATGCGGTCGGGATCGCCCGGGCGATGATCGCGCTTGCGGAAAATCC
>CAZYSF010000258.1:0-3767 GCA_964649635.1 uncultured Anaerolineales bacterium
ATCCGCCTCCCCCTTTTGGAGGAAGATCTCCGCAATCGGCATGCCGGCTTCGTTCTCTATGATCTTGTCGGTGTCGAGGAAGTGCCATCCCATCAGTTCGGCAAGGAGCATGCCGACGGTCGTCTTCCCGCATCCCGGTGGTCCGTATATGAAAAAATTCATGCCAACCTCGGCGGCCGGCCTCTAGCCTGCCCTTCCCCGCATAAGTCCAAGCCGTGCGATTAAGGGCGGCGGGCGCACAACCGTGCGGCGGATTGTATCCAAAAAACCGCATCCATGGAAGCGCCCATTATCCCGGCCCGCCCTCCTTTTCAACCCTAACCCTCTCCTCGCTTATCATGATACGGAAAGGGAGGCGGGGAATGTCCCGGGCAAAGCGAGGGAGAATGGAATGCAGGATGGGATGGAAGGATGATTAAAACCGCCCGGAAAAATACGCCGGGCGGTGTCATTCCCTGGAAGGGAAAAAGACATCTACCAGAAGATCTTCGGTTTTGGGTCGATGTGAAAATCCCCAAGCGCTCCGCGCGCAAGCCGGTCGAACCGTTCCCGCAGTTCGCCCATCGAATCGCCGCCGCATTTTTCAAGCACCGCTCCGGCCAGTATGTAGCACACCATCCCCTCGGCCACGACCGCGGCGCGCGGGACCGTGCAGAAATCGGAGCGTTCGTAACGGGTCTCGGTTTTTTCCCCGCTGGCGAGGTCGATCGAATGCTGCGGGGAGATGGTGGTGGCGATCGGTTTCATCGCCGCGCGCAGGATTACCGGCTGTCCGTTGGAGATCCCGGCTTCGATCCCGCCGGCATGGTTGGAGGCGCGCGTCAGCGCATCGCCCTCGCAGCCGATGGCATCCTGCGCCTGGGTTCCGGGAACGGCCGCGATCGCGAACCCGTCGCCGATTTCCACACCCTTCACGGCCGGGATGCCAAATAGCGCGGCGCCCAGGCGCGACCCCAACCGCTGCTCCCAGACTGCATAACCGCCCAGCCCCGGCGGCACGCCGACCGCCGCGACTTCGAAGACGCCGCCGACCGTATCCCCGGCCTTCATCGCCTGGTCGATCTCCATCTGCATTTTTTCCCGCGCGGAGGCGTCCGGGCAGCGCAGCGGATTTTCCTCGGCGCGCTTCAAGCGTTCTTCGAGCGGCATGGCCGAGAGGCCAGCCCTGATCGTACCGATTTGGACGACATAACTGCCGATGGAGATCCCGAGGGCGGCGAGCATCTTCCGGCACACGGAACAGGCCGCCATGCGGGCGGCCGTTTCCCGCGCGCTGGCGCGCTCCAGCCCCGGCCGCAAATCGTCGAATCCGTACTTCATGCCGGCGGTGAGGTCGGCATGCCCGGGCCGCGGGACCGTCATGGCATCCACCGCGCGGCCTTTCCATTTGGCGTGATCGGCGTTTTCGATCAGCAGCGCGATCGGCGCGCCGGTCGTTTCGCCGTCCATCACGCCGGCCAGGATCTGCGCCCGGTCGCGCTCAAGTTTCATCCTCGGGCTCGCGCCGCGGTACGGCCCGCCGCCCAGCCAGCCGTTCTGCCGGCGGATCAGGTCCGCCTGCAGGTCTTCCGGCTGCAACGGCAGCCCGGCCGGAATCCCCTCGAGGATCGCGGTCAGCGCCGGCCCGTGGGATTCTCCCGCCGTCACCAAGTGGATCATGCCGCCTCGCTCCCTTCCAGCGCCGTCCGCGCCGCCTTCAACATCACCGCACGCGGCGCGCGGGCGCCGGTCCATAATTCAAACGCCAGAGCACCCTGCTCCACCAGCATTCCCAATCCGCCGGCGGTCTTCGCGCCGAGGGATTTGGCCTCCCGCAGAAAGCGGGTCTCCAAGGGATTATAAACAAGATCGTATACCGAAGCCGAACCGGGCAGCGCGAGTCCCTTTGGCCACGGGGTCGCGTCCGTCTTCGGCCACATCCCGACCGGCGAGGTATTTACAATCAGCGCCGCGCCATTCACTTTCGCGGCGAGGCGGAGGTCATCCCAGCCGATCGCCTCCACCCGCCCGCGCCCGAGTTCGGACGCCAGCGCGGCCGCCTGCTCCCGGATCACCGCCACCAGGCAGACCGTACAGCCGCAACTTACCAGACCGAGCACCACGGCTCTTGCCGCGCCGCCGGATCCGATCACCAGCGCCGGTTTCCCGGCGGGATCCATTCCATTCCGTTTCAGATCGGCAAGAAAGCCCGGCATGTCGGTATTGTGCCCGATCAGCTTCCCCCCCTTGCGGACAATCGTATTCACGGCCTTCAATGCCGCGGCCGCGCCCTCCAACCGGTCCAGATGGGGAAGGATTTTCTCTTTATAGGGAACGGTGACATTCGCCCCAACCCATTCCGGATCGGCCTTCAACGCGGAGATTGTTTTTTCCAGATCTTCCGGCCGTTCCACCGGTAAAAGCGAATAGTCGCCATCGATCCCGAGCGTTTGGAAAGCGGCGTTATGCATCGCCGGTGAAATGGAGTGACGGATCGGCCAGCCGATGAGGACGGTTTTCATGAGAGCCGCGCTCCGAGCGAATTAAAAAGTTGTTCAAACCCGGGGAAGGATTCGGCGATGCACTCCGGCTTTTCTATCTCCACGCCGTTGCCGGAAACCATCCCGGCCACTGCGAGCGACATCGCCAGGCGGTGGTCGCCATGGCTGTCGGCAATCCCGCCGGGGAATTTCACCGGACCTTGGATTGAAAATCCATCGGAGGATTCTTCCATCCCGATCCCCAGCTTGCGCAGTTCGCCGGCCAGCACGGAGATGCGGTCGGATTCCTTGTGGCGCAGTTCGGCCGCGTGCCGCACTTCGGTGATCCCTGCGGCGCATGCCGCCACGACCGCCAGGACCGGAAACTCATCGATCATATCCACCACTTCACCCCCTTCGATTATCGTCCCGGCCAGTGGAGCGCCGACAATTCGCAAATCCCCGACCGGCTCGCCGGCCGATTCTCTTTGATCCACTTCGGTGATATCGGCGCCCATCCGCCGCAACACGGCCAACAGCCCGGTCCGGCGCGGATTCAACCCGACTCCCTGAAGGGTGACATCCGACCCCGGAATGACCGAAGCCGCGGCGAGCAAAAACGCCGCCGAGGAAAAATCGCCCGGGACTCTGAATATGAGCGGTGGAAGCGGTTCCTGCAGCGGGAATACGCGCGCCCGGCAACTCCCGGCTTCCACGCGGACACCCAGCCAGCGCAGAAGTCTTTCCGTGTGATCGCGCGAAGGCGACGGCTCTTCGACGAGGGTCGAGCCTGATGCCTGCAATCCCGCGAACAATATTGCGCTTTTAACCTGGGCCGAAGCCACCGGCGTCCGGTACTCGATTCCTTTTAAAGGCGCCGGATTCAGCGCAAGCGGCGCGCATCCCGTGCCTTCCATTGACCGGATTTCGGCGCCCATTTCGCATAGCGGCCCGATTATGCGGTTCATCGGCCGTTTTCGGAGCTGTTTCGATCCATCCAAAATGAAAACCGGCCGGGTGGAATTGGCCAACCAGCCCGGCTGACCGGCGAGCGCTCCGGCCAGCAGACGCATCGTTGTGGCGGAGTTGCCGCAGTTCAACGACTTTGGTTCCCCTGCCCCGTTACCGCCGGAGGGGGGCAGGAATCCTCTTCGGCCGGCACCTTCGACAACCAGCACCTCCCCGTCCCAACTCCACTCAATCTGAAGCCCGGCAAGCGAGTTGAGCATGACCTGGGTGACACCAGCGCGCAACATCCCGTCGACCCGGCTGCGGCCGGCCGCCATGGCGGCCAGGAGCGCCGCGCGG
>CAZYSF010000259.1:0-2594 GCA_964649635.1 uncultured Anaerolineales bacterium
ACGCCGAGCGCGATGAGGTAGGCGGCGTGGCGGTAGAACCATTCCATGTTAATCAGCGCGCCATGCGCGAAAACGATCATCAGAAAGAACATGCCCGGCACGAGCCGCGGGAATAATTTTCCGCGCGCCGCTTCATCGGCCGTTCGCAGCCAGGAAAGCAGCACAAGGAGCACCAGCGTAAAGATGTAATCCCGCCCCGTGATATAGCGCAGCGGCCGGGAGAGGATCTGCGCCGGCGCCTCGGGGATGATGTCGGTGAACGGCGCGCTCTTGATCAGGACCGAATTCGGGATCGGGTACCACCCCTGAGCCAGCGATACACCCGCCATGATCACCACCGGCAGCGCCGCCGCGGCAACCACCAGGACGGCGGAAGCCCACCGCCTGCGCCACGCCAGGAGCACCGCCGCCGCCCCGGCCAGGAACAATCCCTCATAGCGGATGAGCGTCAGCGCGCCGGCCAGCCCGAGGAGCCAGATATCCGGCCGGGCGGAATCCTCGCGGCCCAGCGCGGTCCGCAGCCGTTCGGCGAAGAGCACGAAGATCAGAATCTGCAGCATGTGTTCCATGCCGTCGAAAGTGATCGCCGTAAACGGAACGAACAGGATCAAACCGGCGAGCACCGCCGCGCAGGTTCCGTTCCCGCGCCCCCGCGCGCGCAGGCCGCGATACACCGCCGCCAGGAGGACGAGCGAGATCCCCAAATTCAGGAGCAGCGGGCTCCACTCGTTGACACCGAAAAGCGCGTAGGTCAGCGCGATCAATACCGGCCACAGGATCGAGCTGGCGCAGGAGGTGAACGCGAACGGCGTCACGCCCCACACGCCGTGGCGGGCGATATTCTTGGAGATGGCCATGTGGATGTAGACGTCGTCGGAGGCATAGATCAGCCGCCCGCCGCTGACGGAAACAATCTGCGCGAGCGTCAGGCTGAAAATCACCAGCCACAGCGCCGCCGCGGCGAGGAGCGGCCAGTGCCGCCGGAGGAAGCCGGATTCAGGGCGCATATTTGTTCCGCTCCCAAAGCGCTCGCAGGGCCGCGTATGCCAGGCGCGCCGCCTCGTATGGCGATTCCTCCAGCCGCATCGCCTGAAGCAGCTCGCCCAATCCGGCGCGCACTTTCCCCCCGCGCAGGAAGATCCGCGCCTGCCGGAAATACACCGAGCGCGAGAAGGATTGCTTTCGCAGCGCGCGGATCTCCGGCGAAAGATCTCCGCGTGAAAAATAATTTTCCAAAGTCCCGCGGTATTCTTCGCCGAAGCGTTCCCCCCGGTTCAGTGTTTTCGATTCTTCCCACACCCGCGAGGAGGCCACGGTTTGCGGCACATACGCGCCCCCGGCCGGGAATGCGGACCAAATCCGCAGAAAATATTCGAAGTCGAGCGCGAAGTGCAGTTCCTCCACAAGCCCGCCCACGGCCTCATACGTCGGGCGCGGGATGAATACGCCGGGTTGCCCCATATTTTTTCCAAGGAGCAGCGAGGTCAGCCCGTACCCCGCCAAGGTCTTCTTCCCGATCACCCGTCCGGCCTGGTCAATCTCCTGCACGTCGCCGTAGAGGAGCGCCGCCCCCGGATTCGAGGCGTACGCCGCGGCCACAGCCTCGAGCGCGCCGCCTTCCAGGCGGTCGTCGGAGTTGAGCCAGCCCAGAACATCCCCCTTGGCGCGCGCCCAGCCCTTATTGACTGCATGCGCCTGGCCGCGGTCCGGCTCGCTGACCCAGAAATCCAGCCTCCGCTCGTACTTGCCCAGAATATCCCGACTCGAGTCGGTCGATCCGCCGTCGATGACGATGATTTCCTTGCGGGGGTGGGATTGGTCCAATACCGAACGCAGGCACTCTTCAAGGAAGGCGCCCTGGTTATAGGAGGGAATAACTATGGAAATCAGCGGGGAGGAAGCCATCCCTTCGATTATACCGAAGCCGGAGGTTGTGTCCTCCAAATCGGATTATCCGCCTGGAATAGCCATTTTTTCTGCCAGTGGAAGAAGAATTGCCACAAAAGTCACAAATTACACAAATGAATTTTTAAGTAGTTCCATTAATGGTTTTTGTGGCAAAATTATACAGAAGGGGGATATCGGACAATGAGGGATGAAAAAGTTATTCTCAAATTATGTGATCTGATTCGTCAAACCGCGTTTGATCTGCATGCCTACCTTCGCCATGGGCACTTGGAGAAGGTTTACGAAAACGGTCTGGCTCATCGCTTGCAAAAAGCCGGATTAAAAGTCGAACAGCAAAAACCGGTCCAAGTCTTTGACGAAGATGGAACGATAATCGGTAATTATTTCGCCGACCTACTCGTTGAGGAATGCTTGATAATTGAGTTGAAAGCCTGCACACTCCTTGTGGACGAACATATCGCACAAGTTCTGGGTTATCTGCATGCAACCCATTGCCATGATGCAATGCTAATCAACTTCGGCGCGCCCAAAATACAAATAAGGAAATTCATTTTGTGAACTTTGTGTCTTTTGTGGCAAATAAATCGCCACAAAGAGCACGAAGGGGATTATTTTATGGATAGTTCCTGCATCCACTCGATAAATTCAGACACTTGCCGATTAAAATCAAACAAGCCGACCGCTCG